>JACMLS010000500.1 GCA_014379485.1 Bacteroidia bacterium
AACTGCCGGTCTGTGAAATTCTACAAACAAATAAATTGCAATCGCGCGCCACACCAATACTGTTTCCATTATTATTTTTTGCACCTATCAATCCGGCACAATGCGTTCCGTGTCCGTGCGTGTCTTGTAAAGAAACTTTTGGATCGTAAACAAAAAAAGTTTTTTCATTAAAAATCAGATCGGGGTTATTAAAAGAAATTCCGGTATCAATTACAGCCACGCCCACATTTTTTCCAGTCGCAAATTCCCACAGTTGAGGAATATTCAGGTTTTCCATCCAATCCGGATTCATTGATTTGTTTTTTTTTGTAAAACTAATTTTATTTTTCTGTCTAAGGGAATCTTGTTGTGTGAAAAAATAAAAACCCATTTCATTTTTCCGTTTTTAAATTTTGGAAAAAAGAATGGGTGGTTTACCCTTACGAATATAGACTATTTTAATTGTATGAAAAACTTTGGAGTCCTGAATAAATTTTTTTGCCCTTTATTTCAGGATAAGAAAAAAGTATTAATTTAGCTTTTCAACCACCCATTTCAGGTTAAGGAGGTATCCCGGGCCTGCTGTGGGTTTTTTATTTTTTGACAAAAAGCAATCGAATTTTATGCTCTACAATATTTACCTGCGGGTCAAAGAAAAAAAACAGGTGCTACTTGCCCTCAATAACTCTGATATAGAGAAGATCTTATCTGCAATTAAAAACGGTGACAGCAATATCTGGATGGACGGACAAAACCTGCTGGTTACTTATGATATGATTAAAATTTACGACGCAAGTAAAACAATTAATAACGAGAATAAAGGCCTTTTAAAAGATGAAATAAAAAAATGCATGAAAGAGAAAGGTTTGAAAATGAATCTTGCTCTTTTGGAAGAAACCGGAATGGAGATAACGCATGATTTTGAAATACCACCACCAAAGAAACACATAACAGGTCATCATGAACCCGCCAAAACATCTATCGAAGTTGTTACAGGAAAAAAAAGCGAAGATGTTTCTGTTGATGTATTCATAAGTTATGCGCGTAAAGATGTGGCTCTTGCAAAGCTATTGGCAAAAAAACTGATCGCTCTTGGATTTAAAGTATGGTGGGATGGAAAAATTCCGGCCGGCAAAGATTATGATGTTGTTATTTCTGAACAACTTGACGAAGCAAAATGTGTTGTGGTATTATGGACCGCGCAGTCCGTTCTCTCAAGAAATGTAAAAGATGAAGCCACTGATGCTTATGAAAAAGGAAAATTGCTGCCTGTGCAGGTTGGCAAAATAAAATTACCAATGGGCTTCGGAAGAATCCAGACCTTGATGTGGAACGAAGGCGCAGATGAGAGAGAAATAGATGACTTGTTGGGGCATTTAAGTTCTAAAATTGAGAGCGGAGTTAAGTTTAAAGAACCCACCATTAAAAAGACCGCAGCAAAAAAAGCGGTTATTAAAAAACCAGCAGCAAAAAAAGCTTTAGCAACAAAAACAAAGGATAAAAAAACTCCTGCAAAAAAAACCTCAACAAAAGAATCCGCTGTTAAAAAGCCTCTGACAAAAAAAGCAAAAAAGGTCACTTCAGCACGAAGATCTAAGAACAGCCGCGTGAGTATTACAAATAATGTGGGCAGCAGCAGTGTACGTGTTGCAAATAATGCCGTAAAAATTTCGGGGAGAGGAGTAACGGTTTCTGTTGGAGGAGTAACCTATACAAGTGCGTCGGATAAGAAAATGATTGAAGCAAAGAAAAAGAAAGCAGAGAAAAAAGCCCGGGAGCGGTTGAATAAAATAAAGGCGATATTTAAAAGGTATAACGGACGGGATGGTTTTTATGCGGGTACTAATATCCTTGAAAGCAAAATGATCAATGCGCGAAAAAGTTGCGTGATTCCTCTATCACAAACGATCCTTGCTTTATGCGATTTAACGGTGTGGGGATCTGCGAAGGACTGCATTGTTTTTACTGATGAAGGGTTGTATTATCATTCTATGGGAAGAAGATTTTCACTTAAGTATCCGGAATTTCGCAAAACCTCGATCAAGACGGTAAGCAACTCTGTTTTTTCCAAGATAATTTCATTTAACGCCGTAGAGCTTAGTTTGTCAGGTTGCAGTATGTATCCTTCAGATGTTACGAGGTTGTTGAATGAGGTTAAGGATTGCCTTATATGATTTAATTTAAATTTTGTGAGTTTTAGTTTGTAATTTAGTTTCTTATGGAAGTGGTTCCCAAAGTAAAAGTATTTATTTCATATTCTCATCTGGATGATTCTTTCTGGAAGGAATTAGAAAAATGGCTTAAACTTTTAAAACGAAATGAGTTAATTGACGTTTGGTTTGATAGAAGAATTGGAGCTGGGAATGAGTTCGAAAAAGAAATTTTTGAAAACCTCCGTACTTCTGACATTGCTCTTTTACTTGTAAGTTCAGATTTTATTAATTCAGATTATTGCTATGCCAAAGAAATGACTTTTGCTCTAGAACTTCATGAACAAAACAAGCTAAAAGTTATTCCGATTATTTTGAAGACCTGTCCTTGGACAGATACTCCATTAAAAAAACTAAAGGCAATTCCTAAAGATGGAATACCTGT
>JACMLS010000501.1 GCA_014379485.1 Bacteroidia bacterium
AAAAAAAGAAGAACAAACCGGTTTTAGCCGTTAATGCCCAAATAACAAGAATAAGAATTACCGCAAGGGCAATGCCTGCATAAATAAAGAGTTTACGGTGCTTTGAAAACATAATATGGCAAATTTAGCTTTAAAAAAGTAAATTTGTATTAATGAATGCGGTCTTCTTTTGCCACAGATTTCGCAAATTACCACAGATTGACACGCGCAGATTATTCAAAAAAAATCCGTGACCTTAATCTGTGTAAATCCGCGCAATCTGTGGCATGAAACCTTTAAATTTCTCTGGTGAAAAAATTCAGGATAGTTTTTACAGACCTTTTATTGTTCTCTCTTTTGGGATATACACTTTTTCAGGTTCCGCTTACGGTGTACGGATTAGGGCAGGCGAGAGGGCAGTTTTTAATTGTATGGAATGCAAAAGATATAAAAGAACTGATTGCGACAGGAAAATTCAACCAAGAAGAAACAGAAAAGCTGTTGTTGGTTGAAAAAATAAAAACATTTTCTGTTGATAGTCTTAACTATAAACCTTCTCCCAACTACACAAATTATTTTGACCAGCAGGGCAAATCGCTTTTGTGGATCGTAACGGCTTGCAGACCTTTTAAGTTTGAGGATTATGAATGGGATTTTCCTTACTTAGGCAAAGTAAGTTATCGTGGATATTTTGATTCTCTTAAGGCTGAAAAAGAGGGGAAGCGTTTGAAAAAATTAGGCTATGATATTGATGTTGGAAAAGTGAACGCCTGGTCAACATTAGGTTGGTTCAAAGATCCGGTTTTTTCTGAAATGTTAAAAAAACACAAAGGAGAATTGGCAAATCTGCTCTTTCACGAACTCTTTCATGGCACGATTTATGCGCAAAATTCTGTTGATCTTAACGAGAACCTTGCAAATTTTATAGCACACAAAGCCACTATGCAGTTTTTACAAAAAGATAGTACAGAACTTAATCTTTATCTGAAAGATCATGCAGAAGAAGCGCTCTATGATAAATTTATTTTCAAGTGCATTGGCAGGCTCGATTCTCTTTACAAAACTTTTTCCCCGGTGCCTGATGATAAAATAAAAAAAGAGAAGAAAATAAAATTGCTTCATTCTTTTACTGATGAACTGAAAGACCAGGATCTCCTTCCTGAAAAAACCAGAAAAAAAATGAAAAAACGTTTTCTTCGTTCTGGCAACGCATATTTCATGCATTTTACACGGTATGACGGGCTTGCAGATTCGCTTGAGGGTGTACTGCAGAAAAAATATAGAGGAAACCTTTCTGAAATGATCAAAGGATTGAGAACTGAAATAAAATCACTTTAAAACCTTTTAATATGAAGAGAATCTTTACACTCGTTTTTACTTTAGGCACTTTTGTTTTTGCTGCCAACGCTCAAAAAAATAATTCGCTTTCTGCTTACGAAATAAAAGTAAAACCAACCGGCATCAAAGATTCTTTGTTGTATCTGTGCATTTATACTTTCGACAAGCAGCATTTTGTGGATACTGCCCTGCGCGCAAAAGACGGAACTTATACTTTTAAAAAGAAAAGAACGCTTGATAAAGGAATGTATTTACTCGCCACTCAGAAAATGGCAAAGCTGGCCGATATAATTATAAGTGAAAACGATAAATTCAGTTTTTCTTTCGATACTGCAGATGTGGTAAACTCAATGAAATTTATCAACTCACCTGAGAATGATAAATTCACAGAGCTTGTACATTTTATGGCAGATAAAACAAAAGAGCTCATGTCTTTTAAAGAAGAACTGAAAGGAAAAACAGATTCTGTAAAACAATTTGCTGAGAAAAATAAAAAGATCAACGAAGAAGTGGTTCAGTTCAGAAAAGATTTTATTAC
>JACMLS010000502.1 GCA_014379485.1 Bacteroidia bacterium
CCGATAGCTATCGGGACTGTGAAATCTGTGGCAACCGGATAAAGATTGCGGGTTTATTGCTATTTTCGGGGTTCTATCAAACAGGTCAGCCAAAATAAAATGCGCGCAGTTTTAAAAACAATTTGTGTAATAGCAGCTTGTTTTATCTTTAATACAGGATTTTCTCAATCAACAAAAACAATCGTTAACTCTCTGCAAAAAAGATTATTGACTGCAAAAGACACTGCTAAAATTGTTCTGCTTAATAATCTTTCCTGGCAGCTTTATCTTTCAGGTAATTTTGAGGCGGCAAAAGATAATTCCACACAGGCAATTGAGCTGGCAGAAAAACTTCCGCAAACGTTTCAAAAATTCCGCGACAAATACCTTGCAGATTCTTATAACAATCTTGGAAGCATTTTCAGCGACCAGAGCGATTATGAAAAAGCGGTTGAAGCCTATTTAAAATCGCTTGCTTTACGCGAAAAGATCGGTGATAAAAAAGGAATGTCTGCTTCTTATAATAATATCGGGGGAATTGAACGCTTTAAAGGTAATTATGATAAAGCGATTGAGTTTCATTTTAAATCTTTAAAAATAAAAGAAGAACTGGGCGATAAAAAAGGTATGGCTTCTTCGTTCAATAACATTGGCAATATTTATAACGATAAACGCGAACCCATAAAAGCACTTGAGTACTATTTTAAATCACTTAAACTAAAAGAAGAAATTGGCAACAAATTAGGCATGGCAGATTCTTATGTGAGTATTGGAATTATTTACAAGCAAAAAGGTTTTTTAGACACCGCTTTGAATTATTATGAGAAGGGATTGAAGATTTACGAAACACTTGGCAACAAACAACGGACTTCCATTACTTATAACAACATCGGCAATATACACGAATCAAAAAACAACATTGAAAAAGCGCTTGAGTTTCATTTTAAATCTTTAAAGCTGCGCGAAGAAATGGGAGACAAGAACGGTATGTCTGCTTCTTACAGTAATATCGGCAACGTTTATATGAAACAAAATAAATTTGCCGAAGCTAAAAAAGCACAGCTCAAAGCTTTTGAATTGTCTGCTTCCATTAACGCAAAACCAGATCTGATGTCGGCCTGCCTTAATCTTTCTTTGTGCGATTCTGCACTCGGAAATTTTAAAAGCGCTTATCGTTTTCATCTGCTTTATTCTAAAATTAAAGACAGCATTTTTAATGTAGAAAGTTCTCAGAAAACAGCAGAGATGCAGGAAAAATACGAGAGCGCTAAAAAAGAACAGCAAATAAACCTGCTCGAAAAAAACAAAGTGCTGCTTGAAAAAGATAAAGTACTGCTCAAAAAAGATAAAGCATTAGATCGATCTGTTTTGATAGGCGTTATAGTTATTTCTCTTATTCTGCTTTTGTTTATTCTTAGCCGCTATGCAATAAAGAGAAAAGCAAATATTGCGCTCGGCCGTAAAAACAAAGACATACAGGATCAGAAATCGCGCATAGAAGAACAGCACCGCGAACTCTCAGAAAAGAACAAAGAAATAACAGAAAGTATTCATTACTCCAAACGCATTCAGCAAGCCATTCTTCCGCCCGATTCTTTTATTAAAAATCTCATTCCCTCTTCTTTCGTTTTATTTAAACCAAAAGATATTGTGAGCGGAGATTTTTACTGGATGGAAAAATTCGGAAAAGAAATTATTGTGGCGGCTGTAGATTGTACGGGCCATGGAGTTCCCGGCGCGTTCATGTCTTTTGTTGCATACAATCTTTTAAACGAAGCAGTAAATGAACATGGTATTACAAAACCTTCTGTAATACTTTCTGAAATGCGCAAAGGATTATTTAAAATGCTGCACCAAACCTCTGACGATGCAAATATTAAAGACGGCATGGATATTTCTATCTGCTCCATCAATCCAACAGAAATGAACATGCAGTTTGCAGGCGCTTACAACCCGGTCTGGATTATCAGGAATGAAACTTGTATAGAACTTAAAGCAGATAAAATTCCGATCGGCGCCTTTGTAGACAATGTAATGCATCCGTTTACCAACAACGATTTTAAATTAGAAGCAGGAGACTGCGTGTATCTTTTTTCTGACGGCTACGCAGATCAGTTTGGCGGACCAAAACAAAAAAAATTCAAAAGAAAAAAATTAAAAGAATTATTACTCTCCATTCACACTTTACCGCCCGAACAACAAAGAAAAAAATTAGACGATACATTTATGGACTGGAAAGGGAAACTGGAACAGGTAGATGATGTGTGTATTATTGGGCTGAAACTATAAAAAAGTTTTCGGTTTACAGTTTTCGGTTTGGGGTTAGTTGGTCGGTCAAGGGGTTTGAAAAAGTTTTTTTTTGCCTTTCCTAAAGAGAAGAAAAAAATTAAACCCAGAACTTTCCAAACTTTCATCCCGATAGCTATCGGGATTCTAAACTTTATTCCTCACAGTTCGGGTGGACAACACCCGAACAAAAGTGTGTGGGTGA
>JACMLS010000503.1 GCA_014379485.1 Bacteroidia bacterium
AACCTGCAGTTGATCATTGCACTTATTTCTTTATACCCCGATATTCCTATTGCTGCTTCGCTGTTTAATGAAAACCTGATACCACATTTACAGGCCAATCATAAAAATGTAACTATTTTAAATCCTGCAAAAATTGCAGCGCCGTATTTTGTTGCGGCGCTGCATCAGCCTTTACAAAGAAAAACTGAGACAAACGCTGTAAATAAAACAGAACCCGCCATGATCCACCAGCGTGGCGACTTTAGCAGCTCTGAATATTTAAAAGCAAGTAAAGCTGTTACCAGAATACTAAAGACCAAAAAATTCATTCCGGCCATTTGTTTGTAGAACAAAATACTGTAAGCAAGTGTTCCGATGGTGATCAATAAGTCGTTCCTTTTCATTTTGTTTAGTTGTGAAGTGAGATTTTTATTGGGTGGAAGGGAGGAAGAGTGGAAGGTTGTAAGAGCATACACTCATTCTTCCAACCTTCCAATCCTCCAGCCAATAATTCAGCCTTTTGTAAGTTTATTTTTCCTTTTTTCATTCGAGAACTAATTTATTTCGTTTCTTCTTTCTGTTCAATTTTTCTCTCACAATTTTTCCTAATTTATCCTGAAATTTTTTGCTTGAACATTTTTAGCAGATTGGGACTTTGTGCCCGTTTACTGAAATTAAAAATACGCAAAACTCCTGCAAGTCCAATCGTTTCTCCAATCATAAATAACCCCCAGTTAAATTGTCGCGGAATGTATTTGTCAATCTCCCTGAAGAGATCGTCGCTTGAATTTACGGTCCACATTCTTCCGGCTTCGTTTGCGTTGTTTATATAATCCCAGCAAAAAGAAACGATGCAAACAAGAGCTCCTGCGGTCATCAGCGATTTTGCCACCCAGTCTATTCTTGTTTTTCTTCCTTGTTCTTCGTGTACTACAATGATCATAGCGAGCAAAATCATTGTAAGTGCAATAATGCAAGGTGCCAGAACAGGCCCCACCCATGGAACGGGAATCAGGAACAGAATATCCCAGTCCACTAATGAGTGAGGCCAGCCCAGCAAAACTTTTAAAAACACGTAATAAAAAATATCCCACACGGCAAAACAAAAAATAAACCAGGCAAATTTTTCGTTTCGTGTTTTACCAGCAATTACTCCTGCACCAATCAGCATTACAATTGTGGCAATCTCCCTGAAAAATTCAACAACGCCAATGGAACTTTCAATGGTTTTAAGCGGAAAATTAAATCCGCCCGGATAATAGAGTTTGCGCAGGTAAACAACAACTGCGGTTTCTAGATATCCCATTGCAATAGCAAAGAGGCTTATCCAGATTAATTTTTTGTAAAATTCTTTAGTCATGGTTGATGGTTTTTAGATTTGTGTTGTGGAATATTTTTTTGAAATGGTCTTTCCTTCAAGTATGAGCGTTAATTTTCTTGCATAGTAAAGCGGAATAATGCCAATAACACCGAAAGAACAATCAACGCATTGCCATAAAAACGGAATGCCTCTGAAATGGCCGGCAATTAAAGCGAAGGGAAAAATGAGCACACAAGCAATCATTCCGGCTTCTATTACCCACAAATTTTTTATCGGATCTTTTATTGGGCCGATAAAAAACAAAGCAATAATAACGTGCGCAAAAGCAAGCCAGTCGAAACCATAAAATAGTTGCGGAGAATTTATACTTGCTGCATCTACGTTTTCTTTTACATCCATTAAATAATTTCCAATTTCTGTTGGTAAATAAAAGCGCATGTCTGACAGCATTTGCAGTTCCCATTTAACCGGAATGGCTGTAATGCCGCTGAAGATCAGAGCTCCGCTGAAAAATATCAGCAGCCGTTTAATTTTTTTTGCCTGTCTTTCAGGATTGTTTTGTGTTTCCATAGCTTTTTTTTTTGAACGCGGATGACGCTGATTGAGCGGATTTTCGCGGAGTTAAATTTTTATCCGTGACCATCCGCTAAATCCGCGCTATCCGCGTTCCATTTTAGGTAAATACTGTTTTGCAATTCTTGTTTCTGGTTTTTTATCAAAAAGGTAAAGCCAGCAAAGAAAAAACCATTCTGCCGGTTTCATTACTATGTAAAAAAAGTTTGCTATTGATCTTTTTTGCGCCCACTTGTCTGCAGGAATGTTCATTGCATCATAAGTGCCTCTCATTATTTTGTGAAGACGGGGCGAATGATCTTCGAACCAGTTTTCGAACGCGTTTGCAATTAGTAGCTGGCGGTTTACAAGAATTAATTTTCCGCCACGAATTCCGTTGCGTGTTGGTTTTACTAATTTTTTATTTCCGAATGCTGCAACTGAACACAGGTAATGATCACCGCAGGTACAGCTCTGGTGGTTTGACAAAAGAAATCCGCAGCTTTCTGTAAACTGAAGAAT
>JACMLS010000504.1 GCA_014379485.1 Bacteroidia bacterium
AAAAGAAAAGATTGAACCGGGAAAAGTTTATATAGCGCCGTCTGGTTATCATTTACTGATTGAAACGGATAGAACTTTTTCTCTTACAATTGATGAGCGGGTAAATTTTGCAAGGCCTTCCATTGATGTGTTGTTTGAAACAGCCGCTGACGCTTACCGCAATCAACTAATAGGCATTGTACTTACCGGATCAAATAACGACGGAACAAATGGAATTAAGAAGATAAAAGAGTTGGGTGGTTTAGCCATCATTCAAAATCCTGAAACAGCAGAATCTTCTTATATGCCCGCTTCGGCGCTTTCTGCTATTGAAGCAGATTACATTTTGTCGCTTGAAAGAATGCCGGATGTATTGATAAAGCTTAATGAGCAAAATAGTTTACAGTCGTAGGGTTTTTTTTGCTTTTGAGTGCAGATGATAGTTTTCCGTCTTACTTTTTGCTTGCTCAAAAAGTAACAAAAAAGCAAGGCTTCATTTTATCCTTTCCTCCTTACGTCGGAATTTTTTTTGCCTGCAGATTTCGCCCATAAAAGCGATCTTCGCATAATCCCGATAGCTATCGGGACAGAGCTTCTTTTATGGGGCCCCGAAATCTGCAGGCAAAAAAAACCAGATAAAATGAGGCCAGTCCGGAAATTAACGAAGAAAAAATTTGCAAGAAAAAAAGATTTTCTTTAAAATCTTTGCAGGCTAGATCAAACTATTATTCATTAATTTGAAATAAGAATAGTATGGTTTTAACGGACAACTAAAGAACATTCATCCGGTTTTCCATCCGGACGAAGACAAAAACACCTTTAAAAACTCATTTTGTCAACTATATATTTTCCTTTTTTAACAGATAAAAACACGCTCGTATCTAATGGTAAGAGAGGTATGATTTTATTAATTGTTAATTTGATTAATATCTGCTGTACCAGAGTATTCAGAACGGAATAAAAAATATTTCTAATAAAGAGCCGAAAATAAATTATGCTAGAAGTTATCAAAAAAGGTGTCTTACTGAACAAAACAACGCTTGGTTTTGAAAACGAAGGAGTGTTGAATCCTGCTGCAATCCGCGACGGAGATTTTGTTCATCTTTTTTACCGGGCAGTGAGTAAAGGAAATTACTCCAGCATTGGTTATTGTAAATTAAAAGGACCGTTTACTATTGAAGAAAGAGCTGATACGCCTGTTCTCTTTCCTCAGTTTGAATATGAATCGCATGGAGTAGAAGATCCCCGAATTGTAAAAATAGACGACCTGTATTATATTACTTACACTGCTTACGATGGTGTAAATGCATTAGGAGCTTTGGCAGTATCAAAAGACCTGAAGCACTTTGATAAGTTGGGTTTAATCGTGCCTCAGATTACTTATCATGAATTCAGTCACCTTGCCGGTTGTAAAAAAGAATTGAATGATAAATACCTTCGTTATAACGATACCGCAGGTGTTCACGAAAAGCAAGGAAAAAAAATATTTGTTTGGGATAAGAACGTAATTTTTTTTCCGAGAAGAATAAACGGCAAATTGTGTTTTTTACATCGTATAAAACCAGACATACA
>JACMLS010000505.1 GCA_014379485.1 Bacteroidia bacterium
TAATGTACATTTCAGTAATTCATTGCGCAAATTATTATACTGCAATGATGAGTTCGGTTTCGGCGAGTTCTATTGCGTAAGTATTTGCGAAAGAATTTCTATCACACCATAGCCCTCCGCAAAAATTTATTAAGCGGAAAAGAAACCTTAAGCATCTCAGCAATCTTTTTCGGGAAATTTTTATCTAAAATTTTCTTCTCATCAAACTCGTGATAAGCAAGGTAACTTTTATACTTTAAAAATTCCATTGCCGGGCTTTCTTTATCAAAACCCCTTGGCGGGTTTTTTGTTTGTTCTTCAGCATCTAAACTGCCAAAATATTTTTTGTAATTTTTTTCTGCCAGTATTTTTTTGAATTCGGGTAAGTGATAGACAATTTCCTGGCGAATTTTATTGAGCACAGGGGTTTCTGGCCCGTAAATACCTGCCACAATAAAACACTTACCCGGTTCAACGTGTATATAATAACCTGGCGTATTCATATTCTTGCTACCGGGATTTATACTGGCGCCAAAATGGGTTTTGTAAGGTGTTTTATCTTTAGAAAAACGAACATCGCGGTAAATTCTAAAAACTGTTTTCTTTGCTTCAATATCTTTCAGTTCTTTATCAAAACCTTTTAAGCCATCAAGCACCTGCGAAATAAACGCCGTAAATTCTTCCTTTACAAGATCATGATCTGCCTTATGTTTTTCGAACCAATCTCTGTTATTATTCTTTTTTAATTTTTTAAGATAAGGAATTAAATGTTCCATGTTTTATATTTTTTTTAAATATTCCTTTGTCAGGCTGAGCCCGTCGAAGCCTATTCAGGAATACTATCGGTTATTTTTTTGAAGAATTTTAAATTGGTCAGAAATTCTTTTGCAACAATTCTTATTAATGTATAAGTCGGAATTGCGATAATCATTCCTATAATTCCCCCTAAAGTAGCGGCCATTAAAATTACCAGAAAAATTTCGAGCGGATGAGCTTTAACGGAATTAGAAAATATATAAGGTTGAATTAAAATTCCGTCAATAAGATTTACTCCCAATAAAATAAAAAATATTTTTGTAACAACGCTGCCTACTTCATTTACTGTATTGTACTCAAAACAACCCGTAACACCAAGCAACATTGCAAATACCAGAGTAATAACCGGCCCCACATAAGGTATAACATTCATTATACCCGCAAATACTCCTATAAAAATGGCGTTTTTAATCCCGCAAAAATACATAGCGGCAGAAACAATTATCGATACAATAAATACATCTAAAAAAAGGCCGGCAAAATATTTGGTTAACATAACACGGGTGGTGCGCAAAATATCTTTAACCTCCGCTTCATATTGACTTGGAGTGATTAACAGAATAGAACTGTAAACCATTGTTTCTTCTTTGAGCAGAAAAAAAGTAATAAAAGAAACCGAGAGCAAACCTCCGGCTAATGAGCCCGCTACAGATGCAGCTCCATTGGCGAATTTACTGACTTCCTTGTAATTCATAAGCCCTTTTCCCTGGTTAATAATAGAGTCTCTTACAAATTCTTCGGTTCCAAAACCAAGTACCATTTCTTTTAATTTCGGAAACTGAATAAGCAGGTCGTGAAAAATGTCACCAAAATTTAATGTCATTAAGAATTTTACTTCTTTTACAAAGAGCGGAATAAACTGGTAAAAAAGCAGAAAAAACACACCGTAAATTGCCATCAATGTAATAAAGGCTGTAATACCATTGGGAACAGATTTTTTATTGATTTTAATTCTGGCCATTAGTTTCATTAAAGGCGCCCCCAGCAAGGCAAGCACAATAGAAATTGCCATGTACACCACAATTTGTGTAAAGAGATAAACAAAAAACGCTATTACAGCCAGTGTTAAAACAGGCAGCGCATATTTTTTAAAATTATTCATAGTAAAATATAAAGAAGAACAAATTTAGTTATTTAATCCATCTGTTTAATGCCACAGATTTCGCAGATTGGCACAGATTAAACACACAGATTAAAAAAAACACAATCTGTGCCTGAAAATCTGCGTAAATCCGCGCTCCCGATAGCTATCGGGACTGTGGTAAAAGTCAGGGAAGTTTTTTCTGAGATTTTAATCTTAATTTCAGGGCATGAAAACCGAGCAGGTAATTTTGGTAAATGAGCGTGATGAGGAAACTGGATTGATGGAGAAAATGGAAGCGCACGAAAAGGGATTGCTGCACCGTGCCTTTTCTGTTTTTGTTTTTAACGATAAAAATGAAATGCTATTGCAAAGGAGGGCTATGACTAAATACCACTCTGCAGGTCTGTGGACCAATGCTTGTTGCAGCCATCCGCGTCCCGGAGAAAAAAACGAAGAGGCGGCTAACAGAAGGTTACTCGAAGAAATGGGTTTTTCAATTCCGCTCCAAAAAAAATTCTCTTTCATTTATAAAGCTGAACTTGAAAATAAACTCACAGAACACGAGCTGGATCATGTTTTTTCTGGAATTTATAATGGTGATGTAAAACCAGATGCGGAAGAAGTAATGGAATGGGCCTGGAAAAATGTAGCTGATATAAAAGAAGAAATAAAAATTCAACCGGGTCAGTTTACAGAATGGTTTAAACTGATATTAAAAGATCAGCAGGTAAATTTATACCCTACACCACGCACAGAATGAAAGTATTGAGGTTCTCTGGGATTTTTTTCGAAATATTTTCTGAAATTAAGGATGAGATTATCTATGGTGCGCGATGAAGGATTTTCATCCTCGTCCCAGAGTTTTTCAAGGATCTCATCGCGGCTTACCACTTCGTTTTTTCTTTCTGTAAGTAGTTTCAGCAATTTTATTTCGCGCGTAGAAATGGTTTCGGACTTACCTCCCACTCCTTTTATTTCCCAGGTAACAAAATCGATTTTGTTTTTTCCGAATTCAAAAACAGCGGTATCTTTTATTTTTGCTGAACGTTTTAAAACAATATTAATGCGGAGCAAAAGTTCCTCAAGGTTAAATGGCTTTACCAAATAATCATCTGCCCCGGTCTTCAATCCTTTTATCCTGTCTTCACTATTTCCTTTTGCTGTTAAAAAAATAACAGGCATCTGCGCTTTTCTTTCCTTAATAAAGGAACAAACCTCAAATCCGTTAAGGCCTGGAAGCATAACATCAAGTAATACAATAGAAATACTCTCCTGGTTTTTTTGAAACAGTTCTGTTGCCTCAGGTCCGGTTTCTGCAAGCAAAACCACAAACCCCTCCATTTCAAGGTTCAGTTTTAAAATTCCTGAAATAGATTTTTCATCTTCAACGATCAAAACGGTAAAAGCCATAATTGGTCTATAATTTTATGCAATTAGTCCCGAAATCTAATAAAAAAGCATCAAAAAATTTGTATTTAACTTTCAAATAAACTAATTATGTAAAGTTAAACCTAAACCAAACCTGTATTAAAAGAAAGACCTATGAAAAAAACCTTACTCATAGCAGGCGTTGTTGCATCATTTTGCTTCGGCTCTGCTTTTGCGCAAAAAATTGCGAAGAAAACCCCCTTGCATCCATTACAAAAAACCACTCAAACCCACAATGAAGTGCCGGTACGTTGTGCTACACCAGTACCAGGTACTGAATGGGATACGTGGTTTAACGGGCTTGTTGAAAAATTTCAACAGGAAATGGGAAGCAGCAAACTTTCTTCTATGCCCAGTTACACTATACCGGTTATTGTACACGTTATACATAACGGTGAAGCAGTAGGTACCGGAAGTAATATAAGCAATGCGCAAGTCAACTCACAGATTACCGTATTGAATAATGATTTTGCAGGAACCGGACTTAACAACGCACTATGCCCTTCTGCTTTTACATCTATAAAAGCCAACACAGGTATTAGTTTTTGCATGGCCACTAAAAACCCAAGCGGTGTTACTTTAGCTACGCCTGGTATTGACAGGGTAAACAGAAATACCGCAGGTTTTTCTGCTCCGCCATATAGCAGCACCACTTACATTGATGGTACAATTAAACCAGCTACTATCTGGAATCCTACTTTGTATTGCAACATCTGGGTTCTTAACCTCGGCGGCGGATTATTAGGTTACGCAACCTTTCCTACAGGAACCGGGCTCTCAGGAATTACCGGTAGCGGAACAATGACTACCGATGGCGTTGTAATTGGTTACAGTTATTTTGGTGATGTTGGAACTGTTAGCGCTCCTTATGATGAAGGACGAACCACTACACACGAAATAGGACATTGGCTTGGTCTCAGACATATTAATGGTGACAGCAATTGCGGGAGTGATTTTGTTACTGACACCCCGACACAGGATGCGTTACATGGTGGCTGCATCAGCTCATCTACTCCTTATCACGTTAATACCTGCGGTGCAGGAACCTCACCAAACGGAGAAATGACCATGAACTTTATGGATTATACAGACGATGATTGTATGTATATGTTTACAAACGGACAGAGCGCGCGCTTCCAGACGTGTATGGCAAACGGTACTCACCGCGTTGGTCTCCAAGCATCAAGTGTAAACCTGTGTAATTCAACACCGGTTGCACCAACTGCAGCATTTACTTTTTCTGGTGGTACCCATTGTACAGCCACACCACACACATTTACAAACACATCAAGCGGTACACCTACAAGCTATCTGTGGGCAGTAAGCCCAAGCGCAGGTGTCACTATTACAACTGCAACTTCTGCCAGCCCAACAATTACTTTTACAAATCCAGGAACTTACAGCGTTACCCTTACTGCTACAAACGCACAAGGAAGTGATAATGATGTGCAGACATTTGTTGTGAGCTCTTGCGCAGGTGGTAGTTGCGATACGATTTCAAATTTTAATTTTGCAACCCATACTGTCTCACTTTACGGTTCAGGTGGCTTTGGTTATGCTTCAGGTCATAACGACTACCTTGATAAGGCTAAAGCAGATTTCTTTGCCGCAAGTAGTTATCCTGCCGGATATTTAATTAATCAGGCATTTTATTTCTTCGCAAAAAATACTGACGGAAGCGGTGGTGCAAGCACAA
>JACMLS010000050.1 GCA_014379485.1 Bacteroidia bacterium
ATTATAGAATCGCCCACATTTGAAGTGAAAATTGTTGGAGGGCAAAATGTTGTAGGATTAATTAAAACAGAAATTGTAGACGGAGAATTAAAGATCTCCAATCACAATAAATGTAACCTGGTAAGAAGTTACAAGAAAAAAATTCATGTGTATATAAAAATGCCCAAAGTAAAATGGTTGCGTAACCACGGTCTCGGAAATATCTGGTGCGACAATACGCTTACCACAGATACTATTTATTACCAGATTACAAATTCCGGCGACATACATTTAAACGTAAACAACCTGTGTGTAACCGGAGGCATACATGGTATGGGCGATATTTACCTTGAAGGCGCAACCTTGTACCACAACTCAAACATTAACGGCGAAGGTTTTTTACATGGTGAAAACTGCAAGACCGATGTTTCTGATCTTGTAATGATCACATCTGGTGTTACAAAAGTTGATGCACGGGTTAAACTCATTGTTATTATTGAGGGAAGCGGAGACGTATACTATACAGGCAATCCGGGCGTTATACAACAGCAGGTTTCCGGTAAAGGAAAATTAATTGCTTATTAAATTTTAAATGAAAAACTCTTTTTTTTTACTTGCACTATTTTTCAGTTCTTTCTGTTTTTCGCAGGAAAAAAAAGACGAATATGTAAATGATAATTTTTTGCGTTACGCAGATCATATTTACAATGAAAATATCTGCAGCGTTCTCATTCACGAAACCTCTTTTGAAATGAACCCGCCGCTGATAGAGTTTAACAGCGGGCAGCAGATAGAACTTAGTTTTGATGATCTGGAAGGAGGCAACAAAACATACCAATACACTTTTTACCATTGCGATGCCAGCTGGAACCCCAGCGACCTGATGGTGAGTGAATACCTGAGCGGATTTTTTGACGATCAGGTAAACAACAGAAGCACATCGTTTAATACAGTGGTGCAATACAGCCATTACAAATGCACTTTTCCAAACGCTTCAATAAAATTTACAAAATCAGGCAATTATGTTGTGCTTGTTTATGCAAACGGAAATAAAGAGGAACCAATAGTTACCAGACGTTTTATGGTTTACGAAAATCTTGTAGGTATTTCTGCAGTAGTTCACCAGCCGCTTGGTTCTGATGCGCTTTACAACAGCCACGAAGTTGATTTTAGTATTGTGTTTGGAAAATACCTGATCACAAATCCGTACCAGGACATAAAAGTTGTGCTTACACAAAACAATCGTTGGGACAATGCCAAGTACGGAATTAAACCGGTGTTTGTAAAAGAAAGCGAACTCACTTATGATTTTGACGATGGCACCAATTCTTTTCCGGCAGGCAATGAATTTAACCACGTAGACATTAAAAGCACAAAATTCTATGGCGACCATATCCAAAAAATGATCCGAGATACTGTTACAAAAATTACAGATGTGTATTTAATGCCCGATGTGGTGCGCAACTTTAAACGCTATGTAAGTATGCGCGACATTAACGGCCGCCAACTGGTAAAAGCAAATGAGGCAACTAACAGCGACAACGAAGCAGATTATATGTGGGTGCATTTTTCTTTACCCTACGAAGTACAAATGACCGACGGAAATTTATATGTAATGGGCGCATTTACCATGTGGCAGGCAAACAAAGACAATAAAATGGTGTACAACGAAAAACGAAAAGCTTACGAATGCACCATGCTTATGAAACAAGGTTTTTACGATTACCAATACGTTTTTTTCAGAGATGGTGTAACGGACGGCGACGCCACTTTAATAGAAGGCAACCTCGCGCAGACAGAAGATGATTACACTGTTTTTGTTTATCACCGCAGCCCCACAATTTTTTACGACAGGCTGATTGCGGTTAAGAATTTGAATTCGCTCAGGAATTGAATTGAGTCATTTTCCTATGTCAATTTTAAAGCAGATGAAATTATCGCAAGTTTTACTTCTTATGACTGGAATTACAACTGGTTGTGCCTCTGACGTAAACAAAGAAAATACTTCCGCTACAAAAACAGATACTATAATTCCCTTTAGCCTTTTTGAAAAAACCTATTCGGAAACTGACGGAACAACCTTAATCGTAACTGCTGATTTTTCTTATTCGGACTTGCCGAACTCCTTTTCAAATGAACTTGTTGGTGACACAATGGAATTGGTAATTGAAAAAACAAAAGATCAGCAAATTTGTTTTACAGCTTATGGTGTGAGGGGATTCGACGATAATACGGGTTTTCATTTGGAAAAAATGATCTTACCAGACAAAAAAGAGATTTATTATTATGTTGCACCACACGCTAAAGTCCCTAAAAACAGCTTTTATTCTTCAACAGGAAAGGCCCCATTAAAATATCAGATTCTCTTTCCAGAAGATTCTCTAAAAAAAGACTACAAATATTTCATGGTTAAGAGACCTTGGAAGTAGGTAACAGCGAATTACTTTATATCTATAAAAACAGCCCCCGGAATTTTTTAGGATCGTTTTAATTGCGGTTAAGAATCTGAATTCGCTTAGGAATTCAATCAGTGCTTTTTCCCTTTTCAAACAACTCAAAGTAATTTCCGTGTGATGGAATAATGGAATATTGG
>JACMLS010000506.1 GCA_014379485.1 Bacteroidia bacterium
AGAGCGCTTCTGCACCTGTTGTACATAAAAAAACCGCACCTAAAACATAAAACCCTTCGGTATGAATTTTGAGCAGATTGATTGCGTAATATGGATTCAGGGCTTTAAAAACCCCGGGGTTTCCAATCACTCCATAAATTCCTAAAACCCCTAACATAGAAAACCAGATGAACATCATAGGCCCAAAAAACTTGCCCACGAATTTTGTTCCGAACTGTTGGATAATAAAAAGGAAAATTAAAATACCAATGATAATAGGAATGGTGCGTATTTCCGGCCAGGATGTTCGTAAACCCTCAATAGCAGAGGCCACAGAAATAGGTGGCGTTATAATTCCATCAGCCAGCAACGCACAACCTCCTATAATTGCAATTACTATTAACCACTTTTTCTTTGTTCGTTTTACTAGTGTATATAATGAGAAAATACCCCCCTCGCCATTATTATCGGCGCGAAGTGTGAGGATTACATATTTTATGGTTGTTTGAAGTGTAAGGGTCCAGAAAATACAACTTATGGCTCCCAAAATAACCAGCTCCTCAATTTTAGTGTTGGCCCCGGCTATCGCTTTCATTACATACAAAGGAGAAGTACCTATGTCGCCATAAATAATTCCAAGGGTTACAATTAACCCTCCCATTGTAATTTTATTTAGACTGCTATGACTTGCCAAGAGGGCGCAAATTTAAATTGTTTTTTGTTCAGTTTACAAAAGACAGGACTTTTAATTTTTAGAATATCGGTTAATAACTATAAACACGTCAAAATGAGCAGGTCGGCCAAAACGGCTCTCCATCAGATTAAACAAATTTTTACCAGTAAAGTCTTATAAAATAAAGGAACAGCTCATACTCTTTCTTAAGAATAAGAAAACCTGTTTACCTGGCAACCTTTTCCTGCAACCATTTTTCCAGGTAAAAATCTTCAATTAAAGCGCGCATGGCAGTATCACCTGCAAGTTCAGAAATATTTTCTGCCAGTTCAGCAAAGATCTCTGCCTGGTTTTTACCCCCTCTGCTTAATTTTCCGAAAGAAAGGCAGAACGTTAAAAGGATTTTTGCAAAGGGAATGGATGGATCTGTTTTTTCATAATGTCTTAAAAGAGAGATAAGGAGTTTTTCGTTTTTTAGCTCATAGTGTACAATAAGATTAGAGATCTTTATCATTATAAGAATCGGATCTTTTGTTTTTTCTGTTGCGTTGTTCAATAATTTATTAATGAATTTTAAACCAGCACGAAACTGGCCGCAATAAAGAAAACTAATTATAAAATTTGCGTAAAGCGCTGTAAAAAACCCGGGGCCAAGAATTTTTTCATAAACAGGTAATAGTTTTTCTGACGACCTGATGAGCGGCAGGTTCATTTCAGTTTTTTCTTCCTTAAAATTCCGGTTCATTTTCAGATTAACGATCATCAGCCAGTGCCTGACCATGTTTGCAGATTTGAGACCCCGTCCTGATTGTTCCAACTGAAAAAGGAAATGGTCAAAATCAGAAAAATCTGAATGGTGCAAACTGGAATTTAGATACTGGTTAAGCGCAAACCTGTATTTGGATTCGTAGTAAGGTATTTTTTCTGGTTGACTTTCCATCAGCACAAGCACTTTGCGGGTGTAAAACTGAAAGGAAGAATAATCTGCGGTTGCATTTGCAATTTTAGATCTGCATAAATAAAAAATGCACTTAGATTCGAAACACAAAGCAGAATTTTCATCGTTAAACAACTCAAAAGGAACTGTTTTTTTTATTTTTTTAAGCTGATCTTTTTTTGTGTATTTAAAATTATTTACCTCGGTTTGTATCAGAGAAATTTTATCCATGATTCCTGAAAACAGCTGAATATTAGCCTGCATTTTTCTGCAGATGCGCATTTGTTTTCTCCAGGCATCTCTCTTTTTCTTTGCAGGTGCGTCAATAAAATTTTTCTGAGAAAGGTTAAGCAAATTGAACAGGCAGGACTCAGCCAGGTCATACCGCTCTGCCGTAAGTGCCAGGGCAACACCTTTTTCAAAATATTTTTCTGCAGACCCGCCCAGCCCTTTATTTCTTAATACAATGCCCCTTTGTATAATTGTATGAATTTTACTGTCAACGCTTTTTTCACCTTCAAAATCAGAAAGTGCATCCAGCAAAACTTTCATTAATTTGTTTTTGTGTACCCTGAAAGCGTTCTCGTTTTTAAGTGAAAAACGCCCCTCCTTTCCATAGATCTTTTCCTTTATCTTTTTCTCCTCTTCATTTGCCGATAGCATAGAGAACATGGTTTTTAAAACCGGATCTTTTCCTTTATGCACATTTTTAAACAAATACCGCCTGCAATACGTTTTTTCTGCTGGCGAAAAACTTTCCAATAATGTTTCCAGATTATTCATACCTTAAAATTAATGTTTTTTATTATAATCAATTGTTATTCATTAACATATATCAAAAAAACAATGAGTTAAGATTAATTATTTCATCGAATTTAACTACCATGGCAGCGCTAAAATTCAGTACATTTGTTTCTATAAATTTTAAATAAATCATTAATGAAAAAGATCCTTACTCTTTTAAGTTTTGTTCTTGTGGGGTTTGCCGGAAAAGCACAGCTTTCCGTAAGCTATACACAAACTTCAGGTTGCGCGCCTTTGAGTACTACCATCAATTTTTTTGAACCATCTGCCGCTTCATACAACATAAAAATTTACAGTTATTATGGCGGCAACGTCTTTCAGACTAATACTGCTTCCGCATTTTTAAATTACACTTTTACTAACGGGGGTTATTACTCTGTTGAGGTATATGCTGTAAATGCAGGTGGATTTGAATATGATTATAATTATTCATATGTAAATGTTTTCGGAATTGATGCGAACTTTAGTACTTCTGCATCTCAGGGGGCCTGTCCCGGAGACCAGGTTTATCTGAACATACCAACTTTTAGCGCAGGTGGTGGTAATGCGACCTACGATTGGGATCTTGGAAACGGAACCACCTACTCTCAAATTCCTTATGGTTATGTTTACGGAAATTATCCTTCAGTTGGAAATTACACCGTGTCAGTTAACGTAAATGTACCGGGTTGTGGAAATTATTCTTTACAAGACACCATTGTTGTATCAACTGCCTCCACAAACGTTCCGTATTTCAGCACTTATTTTTATCCGAACGATTCTGTTTGCCCCAATGATCCTGTGTATATCGGCGGTCCGAATACAGGTTACACAATTTATGATTATGGAGACGGAACCACTTATAGCGGAACCCAAAACCAGGAACACGCATACACGCATCCCGGCACTTATTATGTTACAGTAACCGCCATAAACGGTTGCGGCAATTCTTATACAGATGTTGATACGTTACATATTGTTGGTGGATTGCCTAATTATTACGCAAACAATCTTTCTTTCAGTATTTCAGATTCAATAGTTTGTCCGAATTCTGAAGTATATCTTTATTCTAACAATGGCTTGATGACAAATATAAAATGGAACATCAGCCCAACAGATTCTTCTACCATTCCAAACCCCCAGGTTTCTTTTCCGGTTTCAGGAATTTATCCCATTAAACTTACTGTATACAATGGCTGCGGAGTTCCTGCATCTGTAACAGAATATCTTTATGTTGTAGATACAATTTCAGCTTCTCCTTTTACTTTGGATATGACAGATTCTATTTGTCCGGGTTCTCCTTTTTTGCTTGATGTTAATGTCAATAATGACCATGGCCTCACTTTCACTTACGATTTCGGAGATACAACTTATTCTGCAGAGGGTGCTGAGTTTGTAGGTCACGTGTATACCACACCAGGAACCTATACCGTTAGCGTTAGTTATTTAAACGGCTGCGGAAATTCTGCGGTGGGTAGCCAAACCATTTACGTGGGGCCTAATGCAGGGACACAACATACAGTTATGTTTGGCGCACCTCAGAACGAAAGTTGCCCTGGCGACTCTACATTCCTTATGATCTATCCGGGTGGCGGGTCAAATACTTATGTAGTTGATTTTGGGGACGGAAGCCCGGTAACATCTACTGCAAGTATTTTATATGGCCCGCAAGGTCTTACCTATAATATTTACAAGCACGTTTATCCTTCTATAGGAACTTATACTGCCAGCGTTAATGTTACCAGCGCCTGCGGTGGCGGTTATACAGACAGTACGCAAATGATAGTAAGCAATTCTTCTCCGCTTAACGATGCTGGATTCTTTTACGATGATCAGAAATATTATTGCCTTGGAGATCCTATAAGTTTTTACGGTTATGGAGCCAGCCAGTTTGAGTGGGATTTTGGTGATGGAACAGGAGTGCTGCAGACAAACGGAATATTGCAACCTGTAACTCATACTTATTCAGAGCCCGGCTACTATACCATCTCAACAATTGTTACAAATAACTGTGGATTAAAAGACACTTCATTTGATAACGTAAACGTACCTGATACCCGCATTAATATTGTTACTAATTCTGTTTCATCTTCCTGCGGACAAAGCAACGGTAAAGCAATTGCCATTGCATCTGGCGGAACTTTACCTTACCAGTTTAACTGGACAAACGGAGACGTTTCGTTTCTTGCAGATTCTATTTCTGCAGGAATTTATGTTGTAAACATTGAAGATAAAAACGGCTGTAAGAATTTTGCAATTGCAACGGTAAGCGATGTGCAGGCCCCTACTATTTTAATAAACAACGTAATCAACGCAAGCTGCAACAACGGCGCAGATGGTGTAATTGATATTACCGTAATCGGAAGCTCAGGCCCCTACACTTATGTATGGAGCAACGGAAAAACGTCTGAAGATGTAAACAATCTTGTTGCAGGGCCTTACGAAGTAATTGTTACAGATGCCAATGGTTGTATTGCCACCAAATCAATAAATGTGGATGAGCCGGATGCTTTTATTGTTTCTTTTTCTCCAACACAACCGGATTGCGGTTCTGCTAACGGAATGCTGGTTGCAAATGTTTTAGGAAACAGCGGCCCCTATAATTTTATCTGGCAAACCGGCTTAAACAGCAGCACACTTTCAGGAATTACCGCCGGAACTTATTCTTTGGTTGTAGTAGATTCAAAAGGCTGCTTAAAGCAAATAACAACAACATTAAACAACCAGGGCGCACCTGCATTAGGAATTGATTCAGTTGGTCCCTTAAATTGCGGAAGCGGCGGCGCATCTATTTTTACAACAGGAATCGGAGCCAATCCGCTTTCTTATTCCTGGACAAACGGAGTCAACACTTTTTCTACTGCAGATATTTCAGGCTTGCCGGGCGGAAGCTATACACTTACCTGTACAGATGTAAACGGTTGTCAGTCTTTTAAAGTAGTTGAAATAACTGAAACCAAACCAATTGGCAACCCTGTGTGTCTTGTTACTGTTGATACAACTACTTATACAAATAAAGTGATCTGGGAAGAAGTAACACAACCTGATCTTGCTTCTTATAATATTTACAGAGAAAGTTCGCAGGCAGGTTTATATTACCTGGTTGGTAATGTAGATAAAGATTCTTTGCACCAGTACATTGATCCGGTTGCAGATCCAAACATCAGACCATGGAGATACAAGATCACATCAGTAAGCGATTGCGGAACTGAATCTGAACAAAGCGATTTTCACAAAACAATTCACTTAACTATAAATAAAGGATTAACAGATTCTACTTATAATCTTATCTGGGATAATTATGAAGGACAAAATACTTACACTACTTTTTATATCTGGATCTACAAAAACACAACCGGCTGGGTAAAAATGGATAGTATTGCAAAAACAGATCATTCTTACACAAGTTTTGTAAATGGTTTCAGTGCACTTACAGATCTTTATTATTTTGTTGAAGCAGGGCCTTTGGTTGGTTGCGATCCTCAACGTTCTATCGTTAACACATCAAGATCTAACATTAAACAGATCGTTGCCGGACCAGATACAACAGGCAGTATTGGAATTATGGAGCAGGATCTGAGTGATAATTTTGTTCTATATCCAAACCCCACAAAAGGAATCATTACCATTAAAACAACTGATGACTGGGGTAAAACAAAAATAGAAATTACCAATGTGCTTGGCCAGGTTCTGTATGCGGAGAACGCTACCATCTCAACAAAAATAATTGACATCAGTAATTTTGCGAACGGTATTTATTTTGTAAGAGTTTATAAAGGCGATAAAGCAATAAGCCGCAAGATTATGCTGAGTAAATAAATTTTAAACCTGATTTTTTTAAAAGGCGGACAGAATTTTGTCCGCCTTTTTTGTTTAATGCTCTTGATTGTCCGGTAAAAAGATCTTTGCTCACTGATATAAGACAAAAAGATATAAGATATAAGACTGGGCCTGTTAGGGCTCACCAATAGAAAACCTCATGCACCAGTCTTATATCTCCATGTCTTATATCTTATATCACGCATTCATCTCCCTTTATCCAATCCATTCAACTAAACTGTTAAATCGCCACCCTTCGTCGAAATTTTCTTTCAAATGTTTCAATTATTATTGAAAGTTCAGGAAATTCTTCTACCTTTACTTCAGCATTCAAAACTAACAATGGGAAAAGGAATAAATAAAAACGGACTGGATTGCCAGGAATCTTTTATTACTTATTCCTTCTCACTTTTTACTTTATTATGAAATACGGAGAAGCAAAAGAAAAATTTTTACACGCCTGGGGAACTTTGGGAAGTAATTGGGGAATTAA
>JACMLS010000507.1 GCA_014379485.1 Bacteroidia bacterium
CGTCATAAATTTCAGGGCGGAAATTCTTTCATGATAGAGCTGATCAAAAATAACAAGAGCAAGCTCGGCATTACTGTTTCTGATAAGCATTTCGACTCTTCTATTGCCATTACAAAAAGAAATCTGCGTTACAATTCTGTTGATCTTAATATTTTTCAGGACAGCATAACTACAGACACCGCATTTTACAGGGTAAGATTAACAAACCGTGTAGGCCACAAATTTCCATCAGGTTATCCGAGCCGCAGAGCAGTTCTGCAATTTGTTATTGTAGGAAATATGAACGATACACTTTTCAGATCAGGAATGATTGGTGCAAACGGCGAAGTGATCGGAATCGGTTCTCCTTATGAAAATCATTACAACGTAATAAATTCTCAAAGCCAGAACCAGATCTATGAAATGGTAATGGGAGATGTAGCTGGCAATAAAACCACCGTTTTAGAAAGGGCAGATACTACTTTAAAAGATAATCGTTTGGTGCCCGAAGGATTTACCACAACAGATATTGTGTATGATACGGTAAAGATTTGTGGTGATGCGTTGAACGATGCAGACTTTAATAAATTCAGCGGAGGTATTGAGGGAAGCGGAAAAGATTTTGTGCATTTTCATATTCCTATTGCCGGTTTTCCAACTGCGTTTAATGTTTATTCAAGGCTTTATTACCAGACTTTGCCTCCCGGTTGGTTGCAGGAAATGTTCAGTTACAGCAGTGCGCCAATTGATAGCTTTAAAACCATGTACAACGGTGCAAACAAAGCGCCTGTTTTGGTTGATGCAGATTCTATCTTAAATGTATTGCTGGGTATTGCCAAGAATAAAAATGAGCTTAACGTAACCGTTTCGCCAGACCCTACTCCAGATGGAAACGCTATTGTAAAATTTGCATATCCCACAGAAGTAGGTCTTATCAGAATCATTAATCTTAACGGACAGGTTGTTGAAACAATAAGAGTGGGAAGTAAAGTAGAGCAGGTTCCGGTTCGTTTGCCCGAAGAAAAGGGAACCTATATTATTGATATTTATATTGATAATTATAGGGTAAGCAGGAAGTTGATAAGGCAATAAGTAGCGGTTTGAGGGGTTAAAAAGGCATTTTTGTCTAAAAGAGGCCCTATTTATTTGTACCACGTAGGTTAAATTCTATTAATTTATACATTTGTTAGACAGCATTTAACTAAATCGATTAACAAGAACCAAATTCCCAATAAAAACCTATAAAAAATCCCGCAACAAATGAGTACACTTTTACAACAACAAAAATGGGTAGCCACAGCACTGCTTGCGTTATCCTCCTTGGGATTGAATTCCCAGATTACTTTTACTAATATGAACAATCTACTTCACAGCGAAACAGGTGCAGTGGGTTCTAACGCAAATGTTAGAAGTGGAAACTCTGTTGCCGTTGTAGACGTTAATAATGATGGCTTGGATGATATTGTTAAGTTGGATGGAAACAGGTATGTAAGAATAGAATACCAGCAAGTTGGTGGTACATTTAATCATGTTAATGTCGGAGATTTTGGCGTAACCAGTGGGTGGGGAATGAGCCTTGCGGATGTTGACCATAATGGCTATAAAGATATTTTGTATGCAGGTTGGGGAAGCGGCGGAGCTTTGTTAATGAAACTTAACAATACAGGAACAGGAGTTTTAACAGCTCCATATACTTTACCGGGTGGTGGTGGAATTGCAGGACAAAATTGCAATTTTATGGATGTTAATAATGATGGTTGGGAAGATATTTTTGTTTGTAATGATGTAAACGAAAGTATGATTTGGGTAAATGATGGAGCCGGAAATTTTCCGGCAGAAGCTAACAACACTGCAATAAATTTTGATGTTACAGCAGGAACCGCTGCTCCAAATGATGAGTCAGGAAATTACGGTTCTGTTTGGACAGATTTTGATAACGATGGTGATGTGGATTTTTATGTTGCACATTGCCGTCAGTCATATGGCCCCGGTGACATCAGAAGAACAAACAGGCTTTTTCAAAATAACGGAAACGGAACTTACACAGAAAATGCAGCAGCACATGGCTTGGCAAGTAATGACCAGGACTGGACTGCAGCTTTTGGTGATATAGATAACGACGGAGATTTTGATTGTTTTATGACCAAGCACGATGTAATTTCAAGATATTATATTAATAACAATGGAAATTTCACAGTAAGTCCAAACACAATTTCATTTGGGTCAATGCCTATGCAATCTCAATTTGAGGATATGGATAATGATGGGTTTGTAGATTTAGTTATTTCTGGTGATAACGACGAAAGAATTTATCGCAATAACCAGAACGGAACGTTTACAGATGTAACTCCTACAAATATTTCTAATGGTGGCAACATGTTATCTTTTGCAAGCGGAGATTTAAATCATGATGGTAAGATTGATTTGTATGCTTCTTACGGTTCAACTTATAATAATCCGGGATCAACTGATGATATTTATTGGCAGAACTCTTCTGCAAATTCAAATCACTTTTTAACCTTAGCTTTAACCGGAACTATTTCTACCAAAGGCGGTTTAGGTGCAAGAGCATTTATTTACGGTGCATGGGGAGTTCAGACACGTGAAGTAAGAGCAAGCGAGAGTTACGGAACATTAAACTCTTTTCAATTACATTTTGGTCTTGGAGCTGCTACCACTATAGATTCAGTTGTTGTAAACTGGCCGTCAGGAGTTCAAACTGTAATAGTAACTCCTGCTGCCGATCAGTTTTTAAACGTTATAGAAGTGAATCCATGTACACTTACAAGCGCTTCTATTTCTCCTTCTGGTCCAACAACATTTTGTACCGGAGGTTCAGTTACACTTTCAGCACCAATCGGTTCAGGATACACTTACCTTTGGTCTAACGGAGCAACTACACAAAGCATTAACGTAAACAGTTCAGGCTCTTATGCAGTAACTGTTTCTGAATCTGCAATGTGTAATTCTACCTCACCTTCAATAGTTGTTGCTGTTAACCCGAGTGAAACTCCGGCTGTAACAGCTTCGTCAAACGTTGTATCTTGTCCGGGTACAGTTACTTTAACTTCTACACCAGCAGCTTCTTATTTGTGGTCTACTGGTGCAACTACACAGTCAATAGTAGTAATGACTTCAGGAAATTATTCTGTAACAATACAAGGAACCTGCCAGGCATGGAGTTCAACAACAACTTCTGTTACAACTTTGGCTGCACCAGCTACTCCAAGCGGATCTGATGTAGGTATTCCAACACCTCAAAGTGTGGTGTTAACAGCAACCGGAACAGCTGATGTTTGGTTCGATGCTCCAACAGGTGGTGTTCAGTTAGGAACCGGAAATAATTATACTACTCCTGTAGTTAGCTCAGATACTACTTTCTATGTAGAAGATCAGCAAACAAACGGTGGTTCAACAGGTGCGGTAGGTCAGACGTTCAATTCTTATTCTTCGGGCAACGGCTTTAGCGGTGGTACTACAAATGCCTGGGATATTTTTGACGTAATTGCACCTTGCACACTAAGCACTGTAAAAGTTTATACAGACACTCCGGGTAACCGCTTAATTGAATTAAGAAACAGTGCTGGTACAGTTTTACTGGATACATTGGTGAACATTCCTGTTGACACCTCAATAGTTACGCTTAACTGGCCATTAACTGTTGGTACAGCTTATCAGTTGGGAACAAATACAGCGCAAAATCAGACCTTGTTAGGAACTAACTCTCCGCGTTTAAAGCGTAGTAACTCAAACGTTTCTTACCCATATAATTTAAGCGGTTTGGTTTCTGTTACCGGTTCAAACCAGGGCTCTGGGTTCTTCTATTATTTTTACGATTGGCAAATTACAACTCCTGCGGTTGTTTGTGCAAGCCCACGTTGGCCAATTAGTGTTTACATGACTACAGGCGTAAACAGCTCAAATGTTGCAAACGAAATGAAGATCTTCCCGAATCCGGCTTCTTCTTCTGTAAACGTAAAGTTAAATTCAGCTATGACAGGTAATGCAACCGTTCAGTTGGTTGATCTTGCTGGCCGCCTTGTAAAAAATGTTGGTGTAAGCACCATTACAAAAGATCAGTTGATCGCAGTAGATCTTTCGTCTGTTTCTGCTGGTGTTTATTTCATTAAAGTAGTAAACAACGGTAAACAAATGACTGCTAAATTGGTAGTTGAATAAATAATTTAACTCTTAAATTTTTAAAAGGATGGGCAATTGCTCATCCTTTTGTTTTTAGTAATACCAATTGCGCATGTAAAATAGTCCAAAGATGCGCAGTAATTTTTTATTAAGATGATGAAAAAAACTGTTGTGTAGCAGGGACTAAGGAACAGTTTTTTGAAGAAATATTAATAAAAAAGGACAAGTAGTCCCGAAAGCTTTCGGGAGGACTATTTTACATGTGCTATTGGTATAAAACCTTGCCAAAATGAGAAAAAGTAATTTTTCGATGGATAGAAAAAATTAATTTTAGGAGGCCTTATTAATTTGATTATTTTTACTTGAAGTAAATTCTGTTTTAATAAAATGTTTCAGCTCTATCAGAAATTAAAAAGTAAAAAGGCCAGCTTCAGCTACCTTGGGGTTTTTAATGATAATTTAACTGATCAGATCATTCAACTCAGCGAGCATTATTTAGAAAACTCAAATGATCTTTCAAAAATAAACCGGCGGGTCTCTTTTCTTATAGCCGAGTGTTTTCAGAATGTGGTAAGACATGGTTCATCAGAAGAAAAGAACAACCAGGTTTTAACCGAAAAAAATCCTGAAAAAAAAGCGGCAGATTTTTACCAGATCAATGTGTTGAATAACGGGGTTGTTATGACGTCGTGTAACTTAATACCAAATTCTATTGTAAAAGATCTTAAAGAAAAGATCGACAGCATTAATTCTCTGGGGCCCGATGAATTGAAAAAACTTTACAAGGATGTACTTTCCAAAACAGGTTTTTCAAGTAAAGGTGGTGCCGGGCTTGGTTTAATTGAAATGGCCCGGAAATCCGGAACCCAGTTGCAGTTTTCTATTTATCCTTTTGATGAGGAATATTCTCACTTTTTTCTCTCGCTTGAGATCTCTGCCGATAAAGAGAAAAAAGCCAAAGGATCTGGCCTTGACGTGGTAAATGAATTGTACAACAAAATGCAGGAAGGAAATAAACTGATGGTATATATTGGCGAGTTTTCTGAAGATGTTGTTGTACCACTTACAGAAATGATCCAGCAGAATTTTAATGCTTCAGAAAAAAATAAAAGCCGCGATAAAAAAATTCTTGTTACCCTTATAGAAATTCTTCAGAACATTTCTGTTCACGGAATTAAAGTGGAGAATGCCGCCGACGGAATTTTTTCAATTTCAAAACAAAATGAGAATTTTGAAATTGAAGCCGGAAATATTATTTCTGAGCAAAATTATATAACACTTTCCAATTCTTTTTCGCGCATTGATAAAATGGAAGTGGAAGAGATCACTCCCCTTTACAGAAAATGGCTCGACACGCCTGAGGTGACCAGTGGCCTTGGTCTTCTTGAAATTATGCGCAACTCCGGAAAAAAATATTCTTATGATTTCAAAAAACTTCCCGACGGGAATTATTTTTTTGATATTAAGGTGGTGATCTGAAAAACTTATGTTAAATGCGGCGGGACGCCGGATGAGTATATCCTCGCGGGACGCTCGGAGAGCAGTGTGCATTGCGCTGCGAGTGGCCCGCGAGCACAATGTCATTAAGTTAAGGGAAGACTTTACTATGCAGCCGGTCTTTAGCCGGCTGCTAAGAGTGTAAAGGAAGACCGGGCTTTAGCCCAAAGTAATTTAGCTTAATGCTATTGCTCCTGATTCTTTTTAAAACCGTTGCATTCTTACGGGAATGCAATTAAGTTAAATACGATTTTGGGCTAAAGCCCGATTTACTTTTCTCTATTAAACCCTCCGGCTAAAGACCGGA
>JACMLS010000508.1 GCA_014379485.1 Bacteroidia bacterium
ACAAATACTTTTATCTGGACCATTTCAAACGGAATTTGTCCGGCAACAAAAGATACGGTTACCATTTTTAATTATGATATGCCCACCGTTTCTCTTGCAGGAACAGATCAAACAATTTGTTCAACAGCATCAGTACTCAACGCAAATTTACCAACTGTTGGAACCGGAAACTGGAGCGTTTTTTCAGGTACAGGAAGCGTAACTTCTTCTTTGCTTCAAAACAGTTCTGTAACATCTTTAAGTGTAGGAGCAAATACTTTTATCTGGACTATTTCAAACGGCGTGTGTCCTGTATCAAATGATACCGTTACAATTTTCAGGGATAATTTTCCTTCTGCTTCCAACGCAGGCGGCGATCAGACAATTTGTTCAGGAACTTCTACACTCAACGCACTTATTCCAACAACCGGAACAGGAATCTGGTCTTTGGTTTCAGGCCCGGCAATTATTACATCGCCATTGGTAAACACAAGCGGCGTTACTACTTTAAACGTTGGCAATAATTTATTTGTGTGGACGGTGAGCAACGGAACCTGCGCTTCTTCAAAAGACACAGTAAACATTCTTGTATTTGCAAATCCATCAGGCGCAAACGCAGGTGCAGATCAGAATATTTGTTTAAACTCCTCTGCACTCAACGCTACAATTCCTGTAGTTGGTACAGGCAGCTGGAATGTTTTTTCGGGAGGAGGAACTGTCACTTCTCCATCGCTAAACAACAGCAACATTACAGGATTAAGTTACGGACAAAATATTTTAACCTGGACGGTGAGCAACGGAGTTTGTCCACCCACAACAGACACAGTAAAAATTCAGGCATTTGCATTTCCATCTGTGCCAGATGCCGGAACAGACCAGGTAATTTGTAACTCAACTTCTGCACTCAACGCAGTTGCGCCAACTATAGGAACGGGATTGTGGACGGTTGGTTCAGGAACAGGAAATGTTTCTTCGCCGCTTTTAATAAACAGCGCAGTAACAAATTTAAATACCGGAAACAATTCATTTGTTTGGACGGTAACAAATGGAGTTTGTCCGCCGGTAAGTGATACACTAAATATTCAGGTAGATGTAAATCCTACAAGTGCAAACGCCGGAAATAATTCTGTTATTTGTTCTGCTACCGCAACGCTCAACGGAAATATTCCTGTAAACGGAACTGGCAACTGGACAGTTTTTTCAGGAGGAGGAATTGTAAGTTCTCCTTCGCAAAACAACAGCGGTATTACAAATTTAAATTTAGGAACAAACATTGTTGTGTGGACCATTTCAAACGGTGTTTGTCCGCCTTCATCAGACAGCAGCACAATTTTTGTTGACGCAAATCCTTCAGCACCTAACGCAGGTAGTGATCAGAATATTTGCGCATCTGCATCAACACTTACTGCAACATTGCCGGTAACAGGAACCGGAAGCTGGAGTTTATTTTCAGGAACAGGAATTATTAATTCTGTCAATCAAAACACAAGCGCTGTTTCAAATTTAGGAACCGGAATTAATTCTTTTATCTGGACTGTTGTAAATGGTGTTTGTCCGGCAGTAACAGATACAGTATCAATAAAAGTAGATGCTTTGCCGAGTGTAGCAAACGCCGGCTCTGACCAGGGAATTTGTGCTGCAAGTTTAAATTTGTCAGGCAACAACCCAACAAGCGGAAGCGGAGTATGGACATTACTTTCTGGTACCGGTGTAATTTTTACTGCCAACTCCAATACAAGTTTGGTTACTGGTTTAACGCAAGGCATAAATTCTTTTGTGTGGACAATTGGAAACGGTGTTTGCCCTTCTAATTCAGACACAGTTGTTATTACGTATTATGGTGCGCCCGATGTTGCAATTGCATCAGCAGATTTTTCTGTTTGCGAACCCGATAGTTTTATAATTTCAGGAAACTCTCCTCTTAACGGATCAGGCGCATGGAGCATAGTTTTAGGAGGAGGAACAATTTCTTCAGCGATATCAGACACAACATTTATTACAAATCCTGTTTACGGAACAACAATTTTCAGATGGACAATTACAAACGGACCTTGCCCTTCTTCTTCAGATGATATAACGGTTACTGTGCACCAGGCGCCTTCTGTTTCTAACGCAGGGGCTGACCAGGTTTTATTTTTTGAAAGCAGCATTCTTGCCGCCACTGCGCCATTAGTTGGCACAGGAGACTGGTCTGTTTTAAGCGGTTCCGGGTTTTTCTCCAATAACGCAAGCCCAACAGCAAGTGTAAACGGTTTAACAATTGGTCAGAATTTATTGTTGTGGACTGTTATCAACGGCACTTGTCCGGCCTCGGTTGATACAGTAAGCATAGAAAGAGAATCTGCAGTTATTCCTGATGCGTTTAGTCCGAATGGCGATAATACCAATGATTATTTTGAAATAAAAGGAATTGAGTATTATGGGAAAATAAAAATTACGGTTTACAACCGTTGGGGCGATGTGGTGTTTGCAAAAGAAAATTACCACAATGAATGGGGAGGAGAAAGTGCAGACGGAAAACAATTAACAGACGACACTTACTATTTTTTGTTGGAAACAGAAGCCGGAAAAGAAATTAAAGGATTTGTAGTTTTAAAACGATGAGCATAAAAAAACGAATAGCAATTTTATTGTTTCTATTTTTAGGGATGTTTTTTCCTGCACATTATTTTGCGCAGCACGAAACAGGCTACAGTCAGTATTATTTTAACGGCCTTGCAATAAACCCCGCCTATTGCGGAAGCGGAGGTGTTTTAAACTCTACACTTGTCTACCGCAATCAGTGGACAGGATTTAAAGATGCGCCTCAAACAGCATCACTTGCAATTCACAGTCCCTTAAAAAATCAATCCTGCAACCTTGGTTTGTTTGTTATGAACGAACGTTTTGGAATTACAAACAAGTACCGTTACCAGGGAGCGTTTGCGTATAAAGTAAAACTGAATCAAAAATTAAATCTTCGTTTTGGCGTGCAGGCGGGTATGGAATCTGTTTACAATAACTACAGCAAACTAACTACTATTGAAAGCGGAGATCTGGTTTTTACAAATGGAAATGCTAAAACAAATTATTTTACAAGCGGAGCAGGTTTGTATTTACATTCAGAAAAAGGTTTTGTGGGAGTATCAATGCCTTCTTTTGCAACAGAAAAAAATTCTTTTATAGTACAAAACAAACCGGCATTTATTTACGCAGGCAGAAAATTCAGAATGAACAAAGACTTTGTGCTGCAACCTTCTTTACTTTTTAAATACATTAAAAGTTCTCCGTTACAATACGATCTTAATCTGCAGGCCATTTTATTTGATAAAGCGGGCCTTGGTTTTTCTTACCGCAAAAAAGAATCTGTTGTTATCAATGCGTTTTTCCAGATCAACGAAGAATTTTTTGTTGGTTATTCTTATGACGTAAACATTAACACACTTGGCCGCCTGGGCAAAGGCTCTCATGAAATGGTGCTGCGTTATGAGTTTGGTTTTTCTAAAAATGTTCAGAACCCAAAAACATTTTTTTAATGCAGGTTAAACATTTCATATTTATTTTGATCTTCATTTTTTTGGGAAAGATTTTTTCTCAGTCAAGCGTAACTTCTAAAATTCCGGCTTCGCAATTTAAAGTTCAAAAAAAATCTTTTTGCTCTGAGTGGGATGAAAGTTCTCCTGTTCTCTGCGGAGATCATCTTTATTTTATCAGTAACCAGCCCGTAGAAGTGGGCATGAAACATTTTGACAAAGAAAATCACCGCCCGCTTTACAGGATCGTTTCGGTAAATCTTCTCAGCACAAAAGATCAGCAGGGAAAACAACTGATAGATGGTTTTTTAAAAAATCACCACGAAGGGCCTTTTTACATTAATAAAACAGAAGACCACGTTTGGTACACCGGCAACCACAGCACTAAAACAGTAGATGGAAAAAAAGAACTGGTAATCCGCGAAGCTGTATTGACCAAAAGAGGATGGAAAGAAAGTTCTATGAAGTTTTTTGATACGCTGAATGGCCCAAGTGCGCATCCCTGTATTTTTGATAACGGAAAAAAAATGATCTTCTCTGCTGCGCTTGAAGCCGACAGAAAAAACGGAATGGATTTGTATTTTACAACTTTTGAAAATAATAACTGGACCAAACCCCGCTCGCTTGGAAGAAAAATAAATACTGACGGCAACGAAGCATTTCCTTTTGTTGATCAGGAAGGTAATTTATACTATTCTTCTAACGGAATGAGTACTGAAAAAAAAGATTTTGATTTTTATTTTGTAAATCTTGCCGCCGGAGATTCTGTTCCGGTAAAACTTCCTGAACCCTTCAACTCAAACGGAGAAGAAACTGGTATTAGCTGGAATCCGAAAACTTTTAAAGGTTATTTTTCTTCCAACAGAAATGGTAACGATGATATTTTTTCTGTTGAACTGCAATGGCCGCGCTGTGCTAAATGCGATACCATTTCAGATGCAAGTTATTGTTACCACCTGGAAGAAGAGTCTTCTGAAGGTTTTGAAGACACAACAGCTATGACTTACGAATGGGATTTTGGCGACGGAGCAAAACAGAAAGGATTGAAAGTTTCTCATTGTTTTGGCAGCAAAGGAATTTATGTTGTAAAACTGAACATAGTAGACAAAACAACCGGCGTTTTATTTTTTAACCAAACCACTTATGAGCTCGAGGTAAATGATTCTTTTCCCATAAACAGCGTGATCACTCTTACAAACGGAAAACAGGTAATTAACTGGGAGAAAAAAAATGCAGGCGATTCTATTCTGAAAGTTTTTTACGAATTAAATAAAACACCTTTTTATTCAGGCACAGATAAAAAAATTGAATTGCCCGTTGCCTGGACCGGCCTGAAAGAATTTTATATAATTCAACGGCAAGACAAAACAGATACACTTTGTTTTGAACGCAGCAACCGCAAAACAAATATTCCTTTGCGGGGAGTAGACACACTTTTTAATTTAAAAAACACAGAAGACATTAACTACAAAATTCACGTAGGTTCTTCAGATAAAATTTATCCCGATTTAAAAAATCAATTAGGCACAACAGATACATTAACTGCCGTAAAAGATACCGGCAACCTGATCCGTTATTTTTTAGGCGCATTTAAAGATGTAGACAGTGCAATTATTCCCTTTAAAAAATTATTGGCACAAGGGTTTTCAGGCTCGCGTTTAATTGCATTTAATAAAGACAAAATTATTCCCGGCCAAAGCGCAAGTTTAAAAACACGCATAGAAAGCATTGTAAAAGAACCGGGTTATCTTGCGGTGTATAGTTTGTTCTATGGCAAAGGATCTGCGGCTATTGTTTCAGAAAAAGTAAGTG
>JACMLS010000509.1 GCA_014379485.1 Bacteroidia bacterium
GTACTCTTAGTATCATTTTTAGTGGGTGCCTTTTCAGGCAACTTGCTATCCAAAATTGCTGTTGGTATTCCATTACTTTTCGTCTTTTATATTTTTTTCATCAGGAAGCGTCATTTGCTTTTAAAAATTAAGCCAGCCGAAATCATTATTGAATCGCGCGAATCATTTTTCAAAAAAATCAAAACCACAAATTTCCTTATTTCTGATTTAAAAAAAATACATATTTATGGAGTACGTTCTAGAGGAAAAGGAAGTGACCCAAAATACTTCGTTGACCTTATTTCTAAAGATAATACTCAGAAAATTTATTTTTTCAACAGAGATAAACGCAATAAATTACTGAATGCTCTTCTTGAAGTCTTCCCTTCGTGCAAAATAAAAACCAGTTTCCAAGGGTTTCCTACTCATGAAAACTCGTATGAAAAATTAAGAGAGTATAATCTCATCGAATTTGGAATTGAATTACCCAATAATAGAAGTCATATCTGGTTTGACGGAACAAAGGTAACCCACAAAAGTAGTTTTTGATCTTCTCTTAAGCTATTCTATTTGGCCGCCCGCCTTTCCTGAAGGGATAAATTTTCTTACAACAACCAAATAAATTCATATCCCTTTAGGACAGGCAAACACCCTCACATCCTTCTGAGATTCCCTCTTGTCCGTCCATCCCATTTATAAAACAAAATAGTAAAACCAATATAGAAAAATTGTATTTTTGGTTAAAACATTCTTATGTCAAGAAAGATCTCCAACCTGCTCTTCTCTCTATTTTTTGTCGGGTTTAGCTTTTCTCAAAACTCCTTTGTAAAAGACAGTCTTGACCGTTACATTGATCGTGAGATAAAACGCTGGCAGATTCCCGGTGTAGCAGTTGCCATTATCAAAGACACGCAGGTTGTATACATGAAAGGTTTTGGTTATTCAAACATTGAAACTAAAAAAAAGGTAAATGAAACCACATTATTTCAAATAGCAAGCAATTCAAAAGCATTTACAGGAACTTCGTTGGCAATTTTAGAATATCAGAAAAAACTTTCGTTACAGGATAAAGTAATTAAACGTCTTCCGTATTTTAAACTGAAAGAAGACTATCCGACACAGCAAACAACTATTGCAGATCTTTTATCGCATAAAATAGGTTTCAGCACTTTTCAGAGCGATTTTTTGAACTGGGGTTGCAATATGACAAGAAAACAATTGATTGAAAATATGAGAAACGTAACTCCTTCTTATGGTTTCAGAGAAAAATTCGGTTATTGTAACGTGGCATTTTTAACTGCCGGAGAAATTATTCCGGCGGTGTGCGACACAAGCTGGGATGATTTTTTGAAGTATCGTTTTTTTGAACCTCTTAAAATGACAAGAACTTCTACTTCATTCTCAAAAATAGAAGCGGATGAAAATGCCTGTTTACCTTATACTATGTACGAAGGAAAATTGTACAGGCTGGCAAGAGCAAATGTAGATAATTTAGGACCTGCTGCGTCCATCAACTCTTGTGTAAAAGATTTAAGTAACTGGCTAATTGCACAAGTTAACCTCGGAAAATTTGAAGGCAACAACGTAATTCCTGCCGAAGCACTATTACGCACAAGAGAATCGAACACAATAATACGCAGCAGAGGAGATGAAGCAAATAAAAATTATTTTGAGACATACGGATTAGGTTGGTTCATGAAAGATTACCACGGCAGCAAAGTGATCTGGCACGATGGTGGTGCAGATGGATTTGTTACAACAACGTGCTTCCTTCCCAATGAAAAAATAGGAATTGTAGTTTTGACAAATACCGACGCCAGTGGCTTTTATGGAGATTTAAGAGATATGATCATTGATGCCTATTTAAATGTTCCCTACACAAATTACAGTACACTTGATTACAACCAAACAAAATACTACAAAGGCCTTGATGATGCTGAACAAAACAAATGGAGAGAACAAGCTGACAAAAAAGAAAAATGGAAACTCGACCAGAAAAAATTAGAAGGCGAATATAAAAACGAAGTGTACGGAAAAGTAACAATTAAAATGGCAAACGGACAATTAGAAGTTTTGTTTGAACATCATCCCTTATTAAGTGCATCTTTAGAATATCTGGAAGGAAATAAATTTCTTTGCACCTACTCCAATCCCACATACGGTATAAAACAAGCGGATGTAACTCTTGAGAAAGAAAAAGTAAAAGGAATTACACTCAGGGTAAATTCGTTTTTAGATTATGGAGAATATCTTTTTCTGAAAATTAAATAATGCAGACAAAAATCATTTTAAAAAAAGTTTCATTCCTCTGTGACTCTCTGTGTTTCCTTTCAGTGCTCTCTGTGTTTAAAAGGGTATCGATCCTTCTTCTTTTTTGTTCCATCTCAAAAATTTCACTTGCACAAACTGCATATACAGACAGTCTCAAAAAAGTAATAAGCACTTCAAAAAATGACAGCGCGGTTTTTAATGCCTATGATTATTTGTGTTATGAATACACCCACAATACGCTTGAATACCAGGAAGGAATAAAACGGGCAAAAGAGTTATTTGATTTAGGAACAAAAGCAAACAACCTGCACTGGCAAGGCAGCGCGTATAATTACATGGGCATTGCCTACCAGGGCTTGAGCGATTTTAATCTTTCCATTGATTGCTTTATTAAATCTCTTACTTATTTAACAGAAAAAAAACATGCAGCGGCACGTTCTGCTTCTTATAACAACCTTGCAGAAACTTACAGGTTAAAAGGAGATTATGAGAACGCCTTAAAATACAATCTTGAAGCGCTGAAAATAAGAGAAGCGAAAAAAGACACTTCTGCCCTTGCCACATCACTGGCAAATGTGGGAAGTATTTACCACATGCAGCAGAATTTTGACAAGGCGCTTGAGTACTACAATAAAGCTCTTGCAATGAGAAAAAAGCTGGGCAAAAAAATTCAGGTAGCCATGTCTCTGAATAACCTTGGTTTAATTTATCAGGAACGCGCAGGCTTGAGCATTCGCGCCTCAAATAAAAAAGACGTGAGCGAAGACATCAACAAGGCCCTGGAATTTTATAAGGAAGCGGTAAAAATTGTTGAAGAAGCCAATTCTTTACAGGGAAAATCTATTCTCTACAATAACGTTGGTAATATTTATCATTTACGCGCCGAAAATCTTGGCAACAAAAAAGATTACGACACTGCAATGATCTATTATAACAAAACTCTAGAGATCAGAACAAAATTAGATGATAAGCAGGGCCTTGCCATGAGCTATAATAACATTGGTAATATTTTGGTTGAGAAAAATGAATTTGACAAAGGCGAAGAGTTACTGAACAGGTCATTGCAAATTGCAAAAGAAATTGATTATAAAGAAGTAATAAAAGCTGTTTACCACGACCTCGCTTTTCTCAACAATAAAAAAGGAAATTTTAAAATGGCCTTTGAGTATCTTTCTAAATTTTCGCAGCTCAAAGATTCTATGATGAACCATGAGAACTCTGTGAACATGGCCAAAATGCAAACCCTGTATGACAGTGAAAAAAAAGATAAAGATCTTTTAAAAAAAGACGCCTTGCTTGCTCAGCAAAAAGTAGATCTGACGCTTGAAGAAAGTAAAAATAAAAGACAAAAAATCATCCTGATCACTTCACTTTTCGGACTGCTTATAGTAATTGGTTTAAAAA
>JACMLS010000510.1 GCA_014379485.1 Bacteroidia bacterium
GTGAGGGCTTACTATTACTTTTTCGCTTTTTATAAGGAACTGAAACGGCTCTGGAAATTTTTCTGATTCCATTTTTTCAAATGAAACAGATTCGTATTCCAGCACATCAAGGCAGGCCCCCGAAACTTTTCCGGAAACAATACTTTTAACAAGGTCTTCGGTGTTTAAACATTTGCCGCGGGCAGTATTAATAATGAAAATGTTTTTTTTGAAATTGTTTATCCAACTGGTATTAACCAGGTAATTTGTTTCTTTTGTTAAAGGAATGTGGAGACTTACCACGTCTGCATTTTCATACAACTCTTCTATCCGGCACTCAGCCACAAATTCATTTCCGAAACTTTTTTTGTATTTATCGTAAGCAAGAATTTTTACACCAAAACCTTTAAGCCGTTCTGCAAAAGCGCTGCCCATATTTCCGTATCCTATAATACCAACTGTTTTACCTTTTAATTCTATGCCGCGGTTTTTTTCGCGCTCCCAAATGCCTTTTCTCACCTCAGCATTGGCCCGGTTAAGGTTGTTGAATAAACTTAAAAGCATTCCCATAGCGTGTTCTGCTACTGCGTCTTTATTTCCTTCGGGGGCGTGCAGGCATTTAATTCCCTTCTTTTCAGCATACTCCACATCAATATTCTCCATTCCCGCCCCTGCTCTGCCAATACACTTCAGATTTTTTGCCCTGTCAATAATTTCTTTTGTGATTATAAATTTGCTGCGAATAATTATTGCCTCGTAATTTTCAATCTCTTTAATAATTTCATCCTCACTTTTATCATAATGAAGAAAACATTCAAAACCATTTTCTTCCAGCAGCTCTTTACAACGCGGATGAACAGAATCTATAAACAAAACTTTTTTTTTCATGACCTGAATTTACTTCCCTATTCACTATTGCCTTTTCCCTATTGCCCCTCTCAACTTAAGGTTTTCAACTAAAACTGTCCATACAACAATCTTCCCACCAAAAAATAAATCGTAATTCCTAAAATATCGTTCAGTGTTGTAACAAAAGGGCCTGTTGCCAGCGCAGGGTTAATTTTAAATTTGTTCATGGTAAGCGGTACAAAAGTTCCTAAAAAAGAAGCAAATAAAATTACTGTAATTAAAGAAATACTTACAGTGCAGGCAAGCGCAAGAGAATCGCTTGTTATAAGATTGTATCCGAAAATCAGAAGCGAACAAATAATTCCGTTAATAAATCCAATACCTAGTTCTCTTAATAATTTTGGGCCAATCTTATCGCCAATCATAGTATTGCTTGCAAGGCTTTGCACTATAATTGCTGAAGATTGCACACCCACATTACCCCCAGTTGCCCCAATAAGTGGAATAAAAAAAGCTACTTCGGGCTGAATTTTTATCTGGGCTTCATACTGGCCTATTATTCTCGACGAAATAATTCCGCCCCCCATGCCAACCAATAGCCAGGGTATGCGGGCGCGAATAGATCTCCACCATTTATCATTACGTTCTGCTCCTTCACTTATACCACTCATTCGCTGAATTTCTTTTTCAGCATTTTCACGTATTACGTCCACCACATCGTCAATAGTAATTCTTCCCACCAATCTTCCAAGACTATCAACCACAGGCAAAACAACCAGGTCATATTTTTCCATGATCTCGGCAACTTCTGTGTTGGGCGTATTTGTTTTTACAACAATTACCTCCTCATCACAGATCTCGCTTACTTTTTTTTCAGGCTCAGAAATAATCAGGTTTCTTAATGATAAAAGTCCCAGCAATTTTTCGTTCTCATCAACCACATAAACGGCATACATATTCTCTACATTGGCAGCCTGTTTTCGTATTTCTTCCATACAACCCGCAACGGTGTGGTGTGCATACACAGAAACAAGTTCTTTTGCCATCAGCGAACCTGCGGTTCCTTCATCGTAATTTAAAAGATCTGCAATGTCGCTGGCCTGTTCAATATCTTCTATCTGAGATAAAACCTCATCCTGCAAATTTTCAGGAAGTTCATTGATTACGTCAGCAGCATCGTCAGAGGCCATCTGATCGAGCTGTTCGGCAATTTTTTTTGTGGAAAGGGAGGCTAAGAGATTTTCGCGCAGGTCCTCATCAAGCTCCAAAAGCACCTCGCCGGCAGTTTCATCGTCTAAAAGGCGATAAACTTTTTTTACTTCCTCAAAATCAAGCTGATAAAAAATTCCTGCAACATCGGCAGCGTGTAAATCCTCGAGCTTTGATTTTAAGAAATTGTCATTTGAACCGGCAATTGCCTGTTTTAACACCTCAATATAATCGGTGGTAAGTTCAAATTGCATAAAAAACCCGAATTTTTTTGCAAAGATAGGTTTTATGCCTCTGAATTATAATAATTTATTTGCCAATAGTTTTATCTTTGCATCCCTTAATTAAAAAGGGTTAATGGTTATTGGTTGTCAGTTAATAGTTCTGGCAGCTCATAACCAACAAAAATAACGAACAACTGTTAACACAAAATTATGAGCGTTTTAGAACAAATCAGAAAAAGAACCGGTCTTTTGGTAGGAATAATTGGTTTTGCATTGGTATTATTTATCTGGCAGATCGGTAAAGGCAACGGTGCGCCTTCAGGGCCGGAAGCAGATACTGATGCGGCCGGA
>JACMLS010000511.1 GCA_014379485.1 Bacteroidia bacterium
AGAGTGCGATTGAGTTTGTGAAGAGTTGTTGGCGCTTTCTGTTCCGTGTTCATGATGGCTTTCATGTGTGTGTTCAGAAACTTCGGGCGAGTTGGCTTTTATGTAAGCAACAGACTCGGTTAATCCATCTGTAAATTTTTCAAAATCTTCTTTGTACAAAAAGATCTTGTGTTTTTCATAAAAGAATTTACCATCGGGCCCGAAACGCTTTTTACTTTCGGTAATGGTTAAATAAAAATCGTTTCCGCGTGTTGCCTTTACATCAAAGAAATAAGTTCTTTTGCCTGCGCGCACCGGTTTGGAGAAAAACTCGTTGTGATTGTTTTGGGTAGTTCCTCCTTCATTTTTTTCGTTTTCTTCTGTCATAGCCTTCTTGTTTTATCTGCGTTGTTAAGCAAAAATAAAAAAATTACTATATAAAACAACAACCGTTTACCGAAATAAACAACTCGTGGGTAAAAAATGTCGTTTTATCCACCTTTTTCAACGGTCTGAAGCTTATTTAACAAAGCGTAGACTCCATTATATCCTAATAACTGCTGATGTGTACCCGACTCTGCAATTTTTCCGTTTTCTAAAACAACAATAAAATCTGCATTTTTTATAGATGAAACCCGGTGGCTGATAATAATAGAGGTTTTTCCTTTCATTAATTTTTCAAGATTTCCAAGAATTTCGTCTTCAGTTTCAGTATCAACAGCACTCAGGCAATCATCAAAAATTAATATTTTGGGTTCTTTTATAATTGCCCGTGCAATAGAAATGCGCTGCTTTTGTCCGCCGGAAAGTGTAACTCCTCTTTCGCCCACCATGGTATTAAACTTTTCAGGAAAATCAATTATGTTCTCATACACTGCAGCATTTTTAGCAGCAGTTAATATTTTTTCATCGGTACCGGCGTTTTTTTCTTTGAGTCCGAAAGAAATATTATTTGAAATGGTATCTGAAAATAGAAAAACTTCTTGCGGCACATATCCGGTTTCTGCACGCAGGTCAAACAGGTTTACTTTTTTTATAGGAGTATTGTCTATTAAAATTTCTCCGCTGTTTACATCAAACATCCTGCAAATTAAACTGGCAATGGTGCTTTTTCCTGAACCGCTTGGACCAATAAAAGCGATAGAAGAACCGGGGTTTACAGTAAAAGAAATTGCATCAAGCGCTTTAATTCCGGTTTCTTCATAAACAAAAGAAACATTTTTAAATTCAATTTTACCTTTTATTTCTGAGTGAGATGTGTTTTCGTTTTTAATTTTTGGAACCGTTTGCAAAAACTCGTTGATGCGTGTTTGTGAAGCGGCCGCTCTTTGTATAAGCGATGTTACCCAACCCAAAGAAGCAAAGGGCCAGGTTAATCTAAAAATATAAAACACGTAAGAAGAAATGTCGCCCGATTTAATTTCTCCTGATATGGTAAGCATTCCGCCAAAGTAAACAGAGAGAATTAAACTAAGACCAACCATAAAGATCATGAAGGGCATAAAGAACGCTTCTGTTAAAGCAAGCGAAAGTCCGCGCTTTTTATACTCAGCGGTTTCGTTTTCAAATTTATTCGCAAAAAAATCCTGCCTGTTAAAAGATTTTATTACACGTACCCCCGAAAAACTTTCTTGCGCATGACTGGTAATGTCAGATAATTTTTCTTGCAAGGCAGTACTTTTTTCATTGATGCGGGCGCTTACTTTGTAAATGATAAAGGATAGAATAGGAAGCGGGGCAATAACCACAAGCGCCATTCTCCAGTCTACCTTAACCATAAAAATAATTGCGGTAACAACTGTTGCAAGCGTGTTGGCAATGTACATAATGGCGGGCCCTGTGTACATACGCACACGGCTTACATCTTCGTTTATGCGGTTCATTAAATCTCCGGTATAATTCCGTTTATAAAAATTCTGATCTAAACTCTGGTAATGATCAAAGATTTCATTTTTCTGATCATACTCAATATGCCTGCTCATTACAATAATTGTTTGTCTCATAAGGAACATAAAAAATCCACCGAGAATTGCGAAAAGAATAATGTAAATACCGCACCAGATAAATTCGCCGGCCGGAATTTTTATTTCAGGATGTTTAATGAGTTGCCCTAAAAGATTGGTTGCCTTTCCTAAAAAAACGCCCGGAAAAGTGAGCAGAACAGAGTTAAGTGTAACAAATAAAAAACCAAGACCAAGAATTACTTTGTACTTTAAAAAATATTTATTTAAAACTTTTAGCGATTTCATTTTTAGAGATGCAAAGATACTTATTTGTTACCAAAAGGTTGAATACGAAAGAGAGTGGAACGGGGGATATAAGATATAAGAATGTAAGATATAAGACTGGTGCACGAGGTATTCAGATGAAAACCCTTACAAACCCAGTCTTATATCTTTTGGTCTTATATCTTATATCGTTTGGTCTTTTAGCCCCCCAGTTTTTCAAAACCTTTCCAGATAATTTTAAGGTCTTTTTCTATTTTGTAATCTTTAGAATAGAGGAGATTTAATTTTTTTATTACGCCGGGTTCTTTTGTTTTTTCCGGATAAGCATCGGCAGGAGAAAGGGCAGCTTTTTTTATTTTGGGAAGATCGAAATGATCGTCTCCGCTATAACCAACCCATGATTTGAAAGCGAAGAGCACAGAAAAAATATTCAGAAAGAACTTGCCTTTGTTTTTTACTTTCCAGAAAATTAAAATGAAAAACGAAAGAAAGAAAATAGAAATGCCCATATCCAGCATACGTTTGTTTCTGCGGTTGCGGGGTCTTGTTATTGAGTTAATATCTATTACATACAAATCTCCTGCAGTTTCTATGCTGTTGCTTCCAATAATAGAAAAACTTTCTGGCGGTGCAATTTTAAAATCTACGTTGCTTGAAACTAATTTAAGCATGTAGCCTATAATTTCCTGAGATGAAAGGTCTCTTGCGCAAAAAATCACTTCATTTATTTTATAGATCTCTATCACTTCATCTGTTTGCGAAATGTTGCCTATGTAGTTTGGATGTTGCTGCCCGTTACTGTCTGCACTTACAAAACCAATAAACTCTGTAGATGTGGCGGCTGTTTGTTTAAGTAATCCGCTTACACGGGCAAATTCTTCTTTGTTGCCAATAATTGCTATGCGTTTTGTTTTTTCGCCCGCCAAACGGTAATTTTTAATGTTTAAAAAATGAAAAATAGTTCTGCTTAACAAATACAAAAGCATTGTTGCTAAAGCAGGATATAAAATAAGGGCGCGCGAAAAACGATACGTTTCCGGCAAAAGTGAGTAGGCAATAAGAATTAAGCCGGTTCCGACTAAAACCCCGCGTGCAATTTTTTTTATGTTGATGGGTTTATCGTACCCGCCGTTAATGAAAACAGAAAAAACCCAAATGAGGGCGTAAGCCGGAAAAGCAATGTTCACTAAATTTTCTTCGTAAGAACCGCCATCAATGAACCTTACTTTTTTCTCGTAAAAAAAACGAATGAGGTACAAGCCACCAAGCGTAAGCACGTAATCCATAAATGGAACAGCGAATTGTTTTATGAACCTTCCGGTAATGGCAATAGAAGCACGCAGGTAAATGGCTATGTTTATGAGAAACGCAAAAAGACCTGCGTTGTTTTTACTGAAATGTTTACGCGCAAAAATGATCATGGCGCGGTAAAAAACAAACACATAATTTACACTACTCTTTTTTGTACTCTCTCCTTTGTAATGAATAATGCAGGTTTCGGGAAAATAATAATTTTTATATCCTGCTAATTGCAAACGATACGAGAGATCTATGTCTTCGCCGTACATAAAAAAAGTTTCGTCGAGCAAGCCGGTTTTATCTAATGCAGATTTTCTCAGCAACATAAAAGCACCGCTCAGCACATCAATTTCGTTGGTTTTATCTTTGTCTAAATAAGTAAGATGGTATTGGCCAAATTTTTTTGAGCCGGGGAATAATTTTGCGAGACCAAAAATTTTATAGAAGGCAACTTTTGGTGTAGGTAAACCGCGTTTAGATTCGGGTAAAAAATTTCCTTTTCCGTCTACCATTTTCACTCCTAATCCTCCGGCGTTCTGGTGGCTTTCCATAAAAGCAATAACTTTTTCAAAAGTATCTTCCTGTACAACAGTATCAGGATTTAAAAGCAAAACAAATTCTCCCTTACTTAGTTTTATTGCCTGGTTGTTGGCAACAGAAAAACCGGTGTTCTTTTTGTTCTCAATTAATGTAAC
>JACMLS010000512.1 GCA_014379485.1 Bacteroidia bacterium
AGCACTTGTAGGTTTAAAAGCGCGCGCCGGTTATACCAATGGTTACAGCGATCCTGAATTTATTGAAACCCTGCCCGTGTTTCAACTTCCATTTCTCTCTCCTGAAAAAACATACCGTACTTTTCAGTTAGACGGAGATTCCATGCACCCCATTCCGCATGGCGCGTATGTAATTGCAGAATTTGTGCAAGACTGGCGCGATATTAAAAACGGAACAGCCTGTATTGTTCTTACCACAGACGAGGGCGCCGTTTTTAAAATTGTAGACAATAAACTTAAAGAAGATAAAACACTTTTACTTTCTTCCTTAAACAAAGAGTATGAACCTTATGAAGTAAAAGCAAACGAGGTAAAAGAACTCTGGAAATTTGTGCATTACATGAGCAAAGAACTGCCCGAAGAACAAATGAGCGCAGATAAACTGGCAGCAACCGTAATGAAAATGAATGAGGATCTGAATTTACTTAAGAAGAGAATGAAGTAGTTTTGTTTTTGGAAAATTATTTTTCGAAGGTAAAATTTCCTGTAAAATATTCTCCTTCTCCTGAAACGAAGGCGTCTGAAAAATAAACACTACTGATCGTAAATTTTAGTTTTCCATCCGATTCGCTTATAACTAAAGTTCCTCCGTTGGTTGAGAGGTAACGCGACAACAATCCCTGCGAAAGATCAATGGCCACCTGGTTATCTCCCGGGTTAGCTGCTACAATAGAATAATTTCCGGGGCGCGAAAACGGGTTTTTAGTGAAAGTAAAAGCGGCCGCGTTGTCCACATAGGTGTAAGAACAATCAGGATTTTTTATTTTTGTTGAGCCCGCAAAGTAAACGTAAAAACGTGCGCCCGAATCATTGGTGTTTGTATTATATTTAAAACTAAGGTCGTTGCTGGAAACTGTGCCTTTTTCAAAGGTATATCCCCGGCTCATGCTGTCAGGTTTTCGTTGATCGAGCTTTTTACACGAATACATTTGCAGCAGTAAATAAATGCTTCCGAAAACCAGTGCGAATCTGTAGATATGAAGTTTCATAATGAGCTTATTTGTTCAGCTAATTTAAAACCCCAAAGCCTGTTTTTTTAATGGGTTCTCATAACTGGTACGTTTCTTTTAAGAACTGGAAACCCCTTTAAATTTTATCCGGTTTTTTCAGCAAATCACCGATCAAAAAAAAGACTTATGAACTTTTGTTTTCCTGCCGTTCGGGCGAACAACACCCTCACGATTGATTAACAAAAGAACGGTAAACGAACCAACGATTAACTACGAACGAACAACGAACAACGACAAACAAACCAACGAACCAACGAACCAACGACAAACAAACCAACGAATAACGTTTTTTTAAAAATTTCCGTATCTTGGCGCATGCAAAAAAATGTTCAGGTTGCCCTTGCCGGATTCATCGCAGTCATAGCCCTTTTTCTTGTTTATTCCAATCATTTTAATAACCCTTTTGAGCTTGATGATTCGCATACCATTGTAAACAATTATGCCATTCGCGAATTTACGCCAGCTAAATATTTTTCAGATTCGCAAACCTCCAGTTCACTTCCACGCAACCAGGCTTACCGGCCGGGCGTTACCACTTTAAATGCCGCAGATTATGCTATGTGGAGCAAAGTTCCGGGAGAGAATCCGCAGCCAAAATGGTTTCACGTAAGTATTTTTATTGCCTTCGTTTTACTTTGCATTCTCCTGTTTTTCTTTTACAATAAGATCTTTGAGCTTACTTTTCCGCAAGGAAAATATAATCAGTGGCTGGCATTTTTTGCTGCGGCTTTTTTCTCATTTCATACAGCAAATGCAGAAACGATCAATTACATTATTGCGCGGGCAGATTCTTTTTCAACACTAATGGTCATAACTGCTTTTCTGACTTACATCTACCTTCCTAAATACAGAAAAATCCAATTATTTCTTATTCCTATGGCGATTGGTTTTTTTGTAAAAGAGCCAACAATAATGTTTGCGCCCCTCTTGTTTCTTTTCATTTATTTTTTCGAAGAAAACGCATCTCTTACTTTCAAAGAAATTTTTTCAAAGAAATTCACGAAACCTTTGTTAGTGGTTTTGCCGGCAATTATTCTTGGAATTACTCTTATTGTTTTTGCAAAAAAAATGACACCCCCAACCTGGAGTTCAGGTGCGGAGAGCATAAGCACTATCAATTATTTCCTCACCAATTTCTTTTCGGTAGTACATTACCTCGGAAATTTTATTATTCCCGCTAACCTCGCTGCAGACACAGATTGGTTGATCCTTGAAAATCGTTTTGATGACCGTATCCTTGTTGGATTCGCAGTTATTGTTGCCTTATTGGCTCTTGCAGTAAAATGCTCAGCAAAAAAAGAAACACGACCCATTGCTTTCGGAATTCTCTGGTTTTTTGTAACACTTATTCCAACATCAACTATTTTTCCGTTTTCAGAACCCAATAACGATCACCGTACTTTTTTCGGTTATATAGGATTAGTACTTGCTGTTGTAAACGGGGCGGGACTTTTAATTTATAAATTCTCAGATCCTAAAAAAAGGCCGGCGTTCCTAGTTCCGTTGTTGGCTGGTGCCGGAATTGTTGTTCTCTCCTGTCACGCTTACGGAGTAGTTCAGCGCAACAAAGTGTGGGCAGACTCAGAATCTTTGTGGCAGGATGCGGTAAAAAAATGTCCGAACAGCGGCAGAATCTGGATGAACCTTGGCCTTGCCCAAATGCAAAAAGGCAATCTTGAAAGTGCATTGGTAAATTTTAAAAAAACAAAAGAACTCTGGCCTTACTACTCTTACGTTTACATTAATCTCGGGATTTTAAAGAATAGATTAGGACAGATCCAGGAAGCGGAAACAGATTTTCTGACCGGTATAAATTATGGAGATGAGATACCTGACGCCTATTATTATTATGGAACATTTCTGATGGAAAAGAACAGGGTTGGCGATGCAAAAAGAATTTGTAACCAGGGCCTGGAGAAAAGTCCTTATAGCGCAGATCTTTTAAGTTTAAAAAGCCGTATTGATGCTGCAGATGTAAGCGTTTCTAATATGTTAGAATTGGTTAAGAAATTTCCTACAGCAGACAACTATGTAAATTTAAGCCTTGCGCATTATAACGCAAAAGATTACAAGGCTTGTATAAACGCGGCCAACGAGGCAGTAAAAATAAAACCTGATTATGGTGTTGCGTGGAATAACATTTGTTCTGCATACAATATGCTCAGAGATTGGGATAATGCAATTTTGGCCGGACAAAAAGCAATTCAGATCGATCCGCAAAACCAATTGTTTGTAGCTAATTTAAAACTTGCTTTAGAAAATCAACAGAAGAACAAACCAAACTAATGAAGATACTGGGATTTAATTGTTACGGGCACGATTCAGCGGCTTCGCTGATCATAGATAATAAAGTTGTTTTTGCTGTAGAAGAAGAACGCCTTAATCGTAAAAAACATTACGGCGGCGTTCCGGTAGAATCAATTAAAGCCTGTTTAAAATACGGAGGTATTAAATTTTCTGATCTCGATCACATTACTTTTTTCTGGAAGCCATCTATTTCTTATTCTAAAGTTCCGGTTTATCTTTTAAAGTTCTGGGATAAAGTTCCGACGTTGATGCGCGAACAAAAAGATTTTTCTGTAGAAGAGAATTTAGGTATGCTCAATTACCTTGGACAAATGCGCAAACTTCCAAAAACATTAAAAGAAATTTTTCCGGGAGAAAAAGCAAAATTTAAATTTCATTTGCTAGAGCACCACATGTGCCACGCAGCTTCTGCGTATTATCCAACGCCGTATGACGAAGCTGCTATTTTTACAATTGATGGAGCAGGGGAGTGGACCACTTCTTTACAAGCTTACGGAAGAGGAAATAAAATTCATAAAATATCTTCTGTTGATACTCCGTATTCGCTTGGCGCTTTTTACCAGGCAGTTTCACGTCACCTCGGTTTTAAATTAATTGAAGGCCCCGGAAAATTAATGGGCCTTGCTTCTTACGGAAGACGTGATACAAAAACGTATCACGAAATGAAAAAATTATTTCAGTTTACAGATACGGGCGGATTTAAATTTGATATGGATTTTTTCTCTTACCACTATACACGTAAAAGCGGTGTGAGTAAAAGATTTACAGACGAATTTGGTCCATCAAAAACAGAAGGTAAAAACTGGACTGACCATGAACTGGAAATTGCATCGGCCGCACAGCAAATTGTTGAAGATGTAATTTTACACATGGTGCGCCACCTAAAAAAAATTACCCGTATGGATAATTTGTGCATTGCAGGTGGTGTTGGCTTAAACTCTGTAACCAACGGATTAATTGCCAAAGAAAATTTATTTAAAAATATTTTTGTTCAGCCCGCCGCCGGAGATTCCGGTACAGCAATGGGTTCAGCGCTTTTATACAATCATCATTACCTTGATCAGAAAAGAGAATTCGTAATGGAAACCGCTTTCCTTGGTCCGGGTTTTGAAGATGATGCTTATGAAGCTGCGTTGAAAAAATACGATCTTCCTTATGTAAAAACGCAAAAAAATTACGCAACTTTTGCTGCGAAGAAATTAAACGAAGGAAAAATTTTAGGTTGGTTCCAGGGTAAAATGGAATTCGGTCCACGCGCTTTAGGAAACAGAAGCATCATCGGTTCTCCGCTCGTGCAAGACATGAAAGAAGTGCTGAACGCCCGCGTAAAATTTCGTGAAGGTTTTCGCCCTTTCGCCGCAATTGTATTAGAAGAAGAATGCGGAAAATATTTCGATTGCGATTTTCCAAATCCTTATATGCTTTTTGTTTACAATGTACTTCCTGAATATCTCGGAAAACTTCCCGCTATAACACACGTAGATAAATCCGTACGAATACAAACTGTAAACAAAACAGAAAACCCTCAAATGCGCGAGTTGCTCGAAGCATTTAAAAAAGAAAGCGGCTATTCTGTTTTAGTAAACACCTCTTTCAACATTCGCGGAGAACCAATTGTTTGCACACCCGAAGAAGCTGTAGACAGTTTCAGTCGCGCCGACATGGATTATCTGGTTATGGGAAATTACGTTGTTGCTAAGAAAGGTGATGCAGGAAGTTTGGCGGGGTTGTGAATTTAACTCCATCTTTACCACTAAGAACACTAAGGGCCACTAAGTTTTCACTGAGAGAGTCTTAGTGAAAGCTTAGTGTTTTCTAAGTGCCCTAAGTGGTGAAAAAAGAATTCTATTTCACCCCGTATTTCTTCAAATACTTCTCATACTGTATTTCCTGAGAATTTTTCAGATTGAGTTTTCTTCCCTCAATAAAAGCGTAAAGAACTTTGTTGGTTCTCATATCCAAAGCATCGCCTTCAGAAACAAAAAGTGTGGCAATTTTATTTTGCTCAACACTTCCTGCTTTGGTTTCTACGCCAAGAATTTTTGCGGTGTTGTAAGAGATAGACATAAGCGCCTGTTCTTTGGTTAAACCGTATGCGCAAGCTGTACCCGCTAAGAATGGAAGGTTGCGTGCTCCGGGCGCTTCCTGGTCTCCAGCGGTTTGCAAACAGAACAATACAGAATCTTTTTGTAAGAGGTAAGCTAATTTGTAAGGCAAATCAATATCATCGTCATTTTTTTCAGGAAGGTCGTGTACACGATTGATCATAACAGAAGCATTTGCTGCTTTTAATTCCTTAGTTACTTTCCAGGCATCTCTTGCTCCCACCAAAACAATTTTTTTAATTCCGAATTCTTTGCAAAGATTTACAGCGGCCAAAATATCTTTTACATAATCAGTATGAATGTAAAGATTTTGTGTGCCGTTAAAAATTCCTTTCATGGCCTCAAAGCGAAGATTTTTTTCTTCTTTGGCAGGATTTAAATTGTATGCTTTTGAATCTGTAAAGAATTTTTTAAGATCGTTCAATTGAATTTCATATTGACTTACAGCGGGTTCTTTCTTTTCTTCTTCTCCGCGTCTTGACGAACCGCTTTGTGATTTAGGAAAATTCAAATGCACACCATCATCCATTTTCAGAACAGCATCTTCCCAGTTCCACGAATCTAATGAAACAACAGAAGAAGTTCCTGAGATCAAACCACCGCGCGGTGTAACCTGGCAATACATAACACCGTTTGTTCTCATAGTAGAATTTACTTTAGAATCTGCATTGAAAGCAATCAAAGATCTTACGTGCGGATTAATTGTGCCCACTTCATTAAAATCTAAAGTGGCACGCACAGCTTCCACTTCTGCCAAACCTAAAGTAGAATTAGGAATAATAAATCCCGGATAAATATGTTTGCCTGCAATGTTGATCACAGTATCGTATTTAGCCGGATCAATTTTTGTAACCAAAGCATCGCCCACAAGATCAATCACTCCATTGCGAAAACCCACAATAGAATTCTCAATTACTTTCCCATTTCCAATATGAAGAAATCCATTCATCAATAAAACGGATTTGCTCTGCTTTGGAGCCGGCACTGGATTCTGCGCCTGCAATTGAAATGCAGTTATCAAAATTAAAATCTGAAATAATTTTTTCATTGTATAATTTTTTAATTGAATTTTTCTACTGTGCTCTATTGTTTCTATTGTGGTTGAAAATAGGGTTAGTCTTCCAGAATCCCAATAGTATCGCAATGGTATAAATTATGTCTTTGTCGCTTTGGTTTCTGTGTAGGCTCACCGCTTTTTTTAGCGAGCATCATTTTATTGATAATACGCGCCCTTTCTTTTTTTATTTCTTCTCGTGCAATAGAATCTTCTTTTGCATCGTAATAAATAATTCCGTCAATAATGGTTTTGTCTGCCTTTGCATAAACAGAAAGCGGATTGTCTGTCCACAAAACAAGATCTGCTTCTTTACCTGCTTTAATGCTTCCCATTTTAGAATCGAGGTGCAGCATTTTTGCAGGGTTGAGCGTGCAAAGTTTCAGCGCTTCTTCTTCACTCAATCCGCCGTACTTAATTGCTTTTGCGGCTTCCTGGTTCAGTCTTCTTCCCATTTCTGCGTCGTCAGAGTTTACGGCAGTTACAATTCCCATTTTCATCAGCAAAGCAGAATTGTATGGTATTGCATCCATCACTTCCATTTTATAAGCCCACCAGTCAGAAAACGTGCTGGCAGCAACTCCATGCGCTTTCATTTTATCTGCAATTTTATATCCTTCAAGTATGTGAGTGAAAGTATTTACTTTAAAACCCATACTGTCTGCCACATGCATAAGCATATCAATTTCAGATTGAACATAAGAGTGGCAGGTAATAAATCTTTTTTTGTTTAAAATTTCTGCAAGCGCATCCAGTTCAAGATCTCTTCTGGGCGCAATGGCTGTTTTTTTATCTTTTTCTCCAAGGCCGTTAAAAGTTTTCCATTTTGCATCGTATTCTTTTGCTCTTGTAAAAAAATCATAATACACCTGCTCAACTCCCATTCTTGTTTGCGGAAAGCGCACGGAATTAAATTCGCTGCCGTTACTTTGTTTTACATTTTCTCCCAGAGCAAATTTTATAAAACCATCTGCTTTTTCAATTTTCATTTGTTCAGGATTCAATCCCCAGCGGAGTTTTATCAAACCGCTTTGTCCGCCAATAGGATTTGCAGAGCCGTGTAAAAGTTGTGCCGCAGTAACGCCGCCTGCGAGCTGACGATAAATATTTATGTCTTCAGAATTTATTACATCGCCCATTCTTACTTCGGCGCTTGATGCCTGCGTGCCTTCGTTCACTCCTTCGCTGATTGCAATGTGAGAATGTTCATCAATAATTCCGGAAGTAAGGTGCATTCCTTTTCCGTTAATTACTTTTGCAAAGGCAAGTTTGGGCGCTTCAATATCATCTGCAACGCGCACAATTTTTCCGTCAACAACATATACATCGTAATCTTTTAAAATTCCTTCTGCTTCATTGGTCCACACAGTTGCATCTTTAATTAAAATGGCACCCAGGCGGTTTTTAAATCGCTGAACAATATTATCTTCGTCCCATTTTTTTCCGTAAGCAACAAAAGGATAAATTACATCACCAATTTTAACTGGTTTTTTTTCTGATGGCTTTGCAGAATCTTTTTTAATTTC
>JACMLS010000513.1 GCA_014379485.1 Bacteroidia bacterium
ACGTCTGCCTGTTTTTTAAATATTTTTTTCTTTCTGAATTCACTTTCCTGAATTTCGGTACTGCCTTCGCTAAGCAATTCAATAAGTTTTTTTCTTACCGCACTTGTTTTTTCTTTACCCAGCGAAATAAAATTGTTAAGATCTGCGGCATTAAAAACATGCTCGTCAATTTCAAGAAATTCAAAATACCCGAACCTGGCCACAGCGGCAAGGTCAACAACCAGTTCTCCTATTGCTGTGCAGGCATGGTGTTCAACCTCTTCATCAGTATAAACCCCAAAAGGAATGTTGTGAATGGTAAAATCAGAATCGGGTTTTATTTCTACCCATGATTTCAGGCTCGGATCGATTGTTGCTGACATAAAAATAATTTTCGCCAAAATTAAGGTATTGAAAGATATATTTACCTTTGACTGGGTGTTTTTTTTGAATTATACCTTTTATTCCTTATTCCTTTTTACTTATAACTTGTTTAACCATGTGGAAAGAAGAAGATAATTGCCTTAAAGCAGAATTTGTTTTTGAAGATTTTCGCGATGCCTTTTCTTTTATGGCCGAGGTTGGCATAATAGCCGAGCAAATGAACCATCATCCGGAGTGGACTAACATTTACAATAAGGTCTGGATAAAGCTCAGCACCCATTCTGCCGGAAACACAGTTACAGAAAAAGACCGCGAAATGGCAAGAATGATAGACACACTTTTTTTATAATTGTTTTTTATGAAGAAGATCTTGTTTTGTGTAGGATTCGTTTTTTGCAACGCGATCTTTATTTTTGCTCAAACAGCTGCAGAAAAACTAAAATTGCAGATAGAAAAACTTCAGAAAGACGCAGATCTTAAACACGCTGTTTTTGGCGTATGTATTTTAAATGCCAAAACAGGTAAACTGGTTGCAGAATACAATTCAGAGATCAGTTTAACGCCCGCAAGTACTTTAAAAACCCTTACAACCGGCGCTGCCCTTGGTCTTTTAGGAAAAAATTTCAGGTACGAAACCCTGCTGCAGTATACAGGTAAATATGACAGCGCTAAAGGAGTAATTGATGGAGATCTCGTAATTAAAGGTAGCGGCGATCCTACTTTAAATTCTCAATACTTCAGAAAGAAAGAAGACACGCTTGAACTGGCAGAGACCTGGGCAAAAATTCTGAAAGAAAAAGGAATTAAGAAAATTACCGGAAAAATAATTGCAGACAATTCCTGTTTTGATAATGAAGTGCCGAGCAACTGGATCTGGGGCGATATGGGAAATTATTACGGTGCCCCGGCAAACGGACTTTCGTATAGCGATAATAAGTTTGCACTTTATTTTAAGAGCGGAAGCGCCGGAGAAAAAACAGAGATCGTTTCTCAGAAACCGCTTGTGCCCGGATTAAAAATTACAAATAAAGTAACAGCAGGCGGAAGCGATGACAATGCTTTTATTTTTGGTTCGCCCGGTAACGGAGACAGAATGATCAGGGGCACCATTCCAGCCAACCAAAGTAAATACGAAGTAGAAGGCTCAATGCCAGATCCGGCGTATTACTGCGCATTTTCATTGGCAGAAGCGCTTAAAAACGCAGGAATAGAAAACTCCGGAAAAGTAGAAGTTGTTTCAGAAAAAGGAAAAACAAACGGAAAAACACTTTACACACACAAATCTCCGGTGCTCGAAAAAATTGTTTATTACACCAATATGAAAAGTAATAATCATTATGCAGAAACACTTTTACGCACCATTGCCCACAGAAAAAACGGTGTGGGTACAACAAGTGCGGGAACAGATCTTGTAACAGAATTCTGGAAGGGAAGAGGAGTAGAAACAGAAGGCCTTTTTATGAACGACGGCTCTGGCCTGAGCCGCGCAAATGCAATTTCTCCATTGGTGCAGGCCACTATCCTTTCAAAAATTTATAAAGACAGTCTCATCTATAAATCCTTCAATGCATCTTTACCCGTTTCAGGAGAGAGCGGAGGTATGATTGGTATTGGAAAAGGCACCTGCGCACAAGGAAATATGCGTGCAAAAAGCGGCTACATAACACGCGCCCGCAGTTATGCCGGTTATGTAAAAACAAAAAGCGATGAGGAATATTGTTTTTCTTTTATAGTCAACAATTATTCCTGCTCCCCAAAAGTTGTAAAGGGCAAAATAGAAGATGTTTTGGTGCTTTTTTGTGAGTTTTAGAATGAGATTTTTACGCCAGGTAAAATGGCACGCTTAAAAATCCGGATTATTGCTGACCAGAATAATTCCCCAAAAAAAAGGATTATTAAACAAATATTTTTTACCTTGATAACGTAAAAAATTATGTTAATTTTGTTAAAATCAAATTTCAGTCTGAAAGCGGGTGGATAAATGATTTTTTAAAACAGGTTTTACTAAGGAAATTGAAATTTTGATGATGAGGAATATAGTAACATCTCTTGCAATTTTTGTGTGTTGCAACTCTTTTTTTGCCCAGCGTGGTGATTACAAACACCATATGGTGGAGGGCAATTTGCTTTTGCTCGAAGAAAACTATATGCGTGCCTTAACTGAGTTTCAAAAGGCTTATGCTTTCGATTCGCTTTCTGCCAACGTAAATTATAAGATCGGATTTTGTTATTTAAAACATCCTTCAGAAAAACATCTGGCAGAAAAATATCTCGAAAAAGCCACCGCTAACATAAATCCAAATTATGATGAGGAAGACCCACTCATAAAAAGTGCGCCGCCAATTGCATATTTTTATCTTGGTAAGGCCTATCATCTGGATTATAAGCTGGATGAGGCTTTGAATATGTTCGATACCTATAAATCCTACCTCAATCCAAAAAAATATAAGGCAGAAATTGAACTGGTAGAACATAACGAAAAAATGTGCCGCTATGCGCATGAGAGAATTGGCTCGCCGGCAAACGTACGTATCATTAATATGGGAGACAGCGTAAACTCTAAATACGCAGAAGTTTCTCCTGTTCTGTCTGCAGATGAGCGTTTAATGATCTTTACGTATGCAGGCCCCCTTTCTACAGGCGCTGCTTATGGTAACAGAACTCCTGAAGATGGTTTTTTTGAAGATATTTTTGTGTGTTATAAAAATCAGGACGGAACCTGGAGCAAACCTGATACCTTGCCCGGAAATGTAAACACCAATCAGCACGATGGTGCTGTAGGTCTTTCTGCAGACGGACAAACCCTGATTATTTATCGTGACGATAACGGAGATGGAAATTTATACTACACAACCTGGAATGGAGTGGAATGGGAAACCCCCACCAAATTTGGCCCCCAGATCA
>JACMLS010000514.1 GCA_014379485.1 Bacteroidia bacterium
AAGCACAGGTTTGGGTGGTGGTGTAGGAATACATGGTTGGGCGGGCGAATGGCCCACTACTACACGAGATCTTACCTGGGGTTGCATAAGCATGAAAAATAAAGAGCTCGATAAGTTTTACGATACGGTAGAAACGGGGCTAAGCATTATTATTCTTCCCTGATCTTAATGATTCAGATCAATCATGTACAGCGGGCAAAATTTATTTTCAAGGTTAGTGCCTCTGTAAAAAACTTTTCCGTCGTTAATTTTTAATTGCACAGGCGCTTCTACCGGTAAACGATATGCTGCTGTGAGTTTACCCATGTTAACATCAATTTCTCTCAGCTCTGTATATGCCGGAATTATTTTATGGCCGTCTTTTTCTTCTGTTTTAACCGGGTATTCTTTTCCGGGAATTAAAAAACAAGTGTAAAATTTTCCGGTTAAATTATCTGCATAAATTTCTCCGCACCAGTTATCCTTATAAGTAAAATAGATCATAGAATAATTTATAAGCCTGCCAGTACTGTCATAACTCTCTATTTTATTATTTAAAAAATCAAACATACAGAGCTTTTTTCCGGCTTTAATAAGCTGGCAATTCACTTTAACTTCTGTAGTAGTATTGCCAGAAAACGGAAGCCTTTTCATTCCCATATCTGCATGCGTTTTTTCGCCGAAAGCAAGTTTGAGGCTTTTTTCGTCTGTAAAATTTTTAAACAGCGCCCTTTGTTTTTTTTCATTTCCCACAGAAAAATAAGAAACGGTTTTATACCTGATCTTAAGATCTAACGAGGTGTTAAGAATATAATCAGGACTACTGTAAAGCACAAAATAAGTATTGCTTCCGTCATCGGTAATACAACCAATATTCTCCTTTTCAAAAGGTTTTATTTTTGCTTCCTTTCCAAAATAAACTCCTTTTTTTTCCTCGTAAAAAAGCTGAACCACACTTTCTTCTTTCAGCAAAAAATGATCTCCATGACAATTTTTATAAAGAGCACTTGCATTTCCTCTAACCGGGCTAACTGAAAGAGTATCAAGTTTGTTATTCAGCGCCAGCAACTTTGTTTGTTTTATTAGCTGATTGTTTACAAGAATAAGAGTAAGAGAATCATAAAAATCATAATCCACTACATTCCAGTCTTTACTGCTAAAAACTATTTGCCCCGGATTAATTAACGGAATTCCTGCATTTTTTTGGGTAAAGGGTGTTAGCGGAACATAAACCAAAGGCTTGATTAAGGTGGGAATAGCCATATCCTTTGAAAAATACCAGGGCGCAGAAATTTCAAGTACCGATCTTTTTTTGTTGACAAGAATAGAAAATTCTCCATTTTCATTTGCAAGAGTGCTGCGTAAAGTTCCCTTCAGAAAAATTCTGGCGTAAGCAACTGGCTTACCGTTCAGATCATCCAGCACTTTCGACGAAAAATAAAAGGCAGAATCCTGCGAAAATGTTTTTTGGCAAAACAAATAAAATAAGAGGAGCAGGACAATTGTTTTTATTTTCACTTTATTTTTTTTATCAAAAATCAATCCATTCTTCTTTCAGCAGTGCAAAAAGGTATTCATCAGTCCACACTTCATTAATACAGTAACTCTTTTTAAAATGAGCTTCTTTTCTGAATCCAAGTCGTTTTAAAAGATTTATTGAATTCTCATTCTCACAATTGGCAATTCCTATTAACCGGTGTATGTTCTTTTCTTTAAAAAGAAATTCCATTGCCCCGACAACAGCGTCTTTAGCTAATCCTTTGAACGAATAATTTTTTGCAATAGAAATTCCAAATTCAACAACACGGTAATCATACAACTCTGGTTTTAAACCAATATCGCCAATGAGTTTTCCGCTTTCAATTTCTTCTATGGCAAACTGCACCCACTCTCCC
>JACMLS010000515.1 GCA_014379485.1 Bacteroidia bacterium
ATAAAAAAACCGGCATTTTTATTTACCGGTTAATTTTTTCAGACGTTGATTTAAAATCTAAACTACAATTTCGTCTTCAATACTATTAAAAAATCTAAACTCCATAAAACCATAGCTCTGTATTGGTTTTAATTTTAATTGCTTGCTGTAAGTTTTTTTCCATCTATGCAAAATGCTTTTCCAGAAAAATCCTTTTGTAATATATGCTTCAAGGTACGGATGAACCTGCAGCGTAATGTCTTTTTGATTTTGTTCTTTTACAATGTAACCTAAAGTGTTTTCTATTTTTTCTATCAATAAAATTGCAGGCTGAGATTTTCCGGTTCCCTGGCAATTGGGACACACTTCCATTACCTCAATATTCATTTCGGGCCTTACGCGCTGTCTTGTAATTTGCACCAAACCAAATTTACTCGGCGGTAAAATATTGTGTTTGGCGCGATCGCCTTTCATTTCTTCTTTCAGTTTATCGAACAATGAACGCCTGTGCTCCAGGTTGTGCATGTCAATAAAATCTATCACAATAATGCCGCCCATATCGCGCAAACGCAATTGTCTTGCAACCTCAATAGCCGCTTCAACGTTTACATCGTACGCATTATTTTCCTGGCTTTGTTCGCTTTTTGCGCGGTTGCCTGAGTTTACATCTATTACGTGCAAAGCTTCTGTATGCTCTACGTGTAAATAGGCGCCGCTTTTCATGTGCACCGTTTTTCCGAATAAAGATTTTATTTGTTTCTCAATTCCGAAATGATCAAAGATCGGGAACTTCCCAGTGTATAGTTTTACAATTTCAACCTTATCGGGAGAAATTGTTTTTATATATTCTTTTATCTCTTCAAAAACTGCAGGATCGTTTACGTGAATGTTATTGAAATTTGCATTGAGCAGATCGCGCAGCAAAGCATTTTTTCTGTTTATTTCTCCCAGCACGCGCAAAGGTGGCTGAGAAGTTTTTAAATTTTTGTATAACTCCTCCCACTTACCCATCAGCTCATTCATGTCACCTTCAATATCGGCCACCGTTTTTCCGTCTGCAACGGTTCTTACAATTACGCCGAAATTTTTTGGTTTTATTTTGTGTATGAGTTCGCGCAGACGTGCTTTTTCTTCGCTGTTGCGGATTTTTTGCGATACAGAAACTTTATCGGAAAAAGGAATGAGTACAATGTACCTGCCTGCCAAAGAAATTTCTGAAGTAATACGCGGACCTTTTTGAGAGATGGGTTCTTTTGCCACCTGCACCATTACCTGCATGCCGCTCTGCAAAATTTCATTTATTTTTCCCTCTTTGCGTATGTCGTTCTCACTTTTAAAATACATGAGGTTACTCACGTTCTGTTTTCCCTGCCTTGTAGCGTTGGTGTATTTTATAAGTGAGGCTGCCTGCGGACCAAGATCCAGGTAATGCAGAAAAGCATCTTTTTCATAACCCACATCAACAAAAGCTGCGTTGAGGCCGGTCATTACTTTTTTTACTTTTCCGAGATAAATATCTCCAACGGCAAAATGAGAATTGCCTTTTTCTTTGTGGATCTCTACCAGCCCTTTGTCTTTTAAAAGGGCAATGGTAATTTCTCCGTTTACAGAATTAATAATCAGTTCGTAATTCACGTTTCAAAATTTTTAGTTATACAGATCGCATCGTTTCAATGCGAAATTAAAATCGTTGTACATTTTGTTCTGCACCGCTGCGCGTATCCGCAAAACGGTTAATGCCGTATGCACAGATACCTGCCCGAAAAAAATTCCGGAGCGCGTAAAAACATCACTGTAATTTTGAAGGGATTGACACAAAATACAGTCCCGAGAACATCGGGAAAAGAAGAAAAGATCTTCTTTGTATTAAAATAAAAGAATTTAAAAAACCGGCACCGCAAAATAAATTGCGGGCCTGGTTAATTATTTCTTCTTGTGCCTGTTTTTTCTCAAACGTTTTTTACGTTTATGAGTGGCCATCTTATGTCTCTTTCTCTTTTTTCCGCTTGGCATAGCAGTTCGTTTTAATTGTTAATACTCTTTTTGTAATCTAGTTTTTTGTCGTGAAGCCTCTCTTTTCTTATTCTTTCAAATCATTAAAGAAATCTACTTCACGGCTGATTTTTTTAATTTTGCAATGTATTCCTTAATAGTTGTTTTGGCCAACAGATTGTCTGTTTTTGCGGCGTATTTTTCCAATGAAGAAATCGTGTTATCCAGTTCGCCTTTTTGTTCGTAAGCATCTGCAAGATGAAGATAAGCTTCCAGGTAAGTCGTGTCAATTTTTATGACTTTGTTAAACCTGCTTATCGCCCTGTCCCACTGCTTTGACCTGACTGAGAAAAAAGCGAAATTGAGTTGCAGCTTTAAATTCATGCTGTCTGTTTTTTCAATTTCTCTCAGCAAAGTAACTCCCTTCATCGGATCTTGAGTTCCCTCAACCATACAAGCTGCAAGATCTATTTTTGCGTCTGTATTGTTTGGCTCCAGTTTCAATCCTTTTTCCATACAGGCAATTGCGTTTGAATAAAGCGCCGGCAGCTCTGAGGGATCTTTTACAAACCTCACTGCAAAGTAAAAACGTTGTCCGGCAAAAAACCAGTCTTTGGCAAGGCCTGAATTTTCTGCAACCTTTTGGCTGTAGACAGAGGCAATGTCTGGTTTTTTCTCAAGGTCCCAGAAATACGCTGCAGAATCGAGCCAGCGTTTTTTTTCAGTTCCTGTTTGGGAATTTACTTTTTTCTGGATCTCATCCCACTTTGTTCTTCCGTCGCGGTTCAGGTGTTTCATTGCATTCTGTACAAAACCATCCATGGTTTGAAATTTCTGAACGTTTGATTCCTGCGCTTCCGTTTTTATGGGGGGCTTACGATTGGCAAAATATAAAAGAACGCTTAATACTGCTGCGCCTAAACTGAGTGCAATAATGGTAATGATTACAGTCAGATTTTTCAAGGCGAAATTTTATCGGCAAAAAAATAAATTAATCTTCTGGTGACGTGTCAGGCTCCGCAATTTTTACATTCTTTTTTACTTTTTCTGCAAATGTTTTTGCAGGTTTAAAAGCAGGAATGAAATGAGCGGGAATAATGATGGTTTCGTTTTTAGAAATATTACGTCCGGTTTTTTCGGCGCGTTTTTTTACGAGAAAGGTTCCGAAACCGCGCAGGTAAATGTTCTTACCTTCTGCCATGTGGTTTTTTACCACTTTCATAAAAGATTCAACAGTAGCCTGAACCGCTAATTTTTCAACTCCTGTCTTTTCTGAAATCTCATTAATGATGTCTGCCTTGGTCATTTTTATAAATAATTTAAAATCAACAAATTGAATATTTTGGGCGACAAATATAGTATTTAAACAATTTGTAAGCAAAATTTATCGAAGAAATTCATTTACAGGGCATTAATTGTTGAAAAGGTGGGGAATCCGGGTTTTTCCCACAGAGAGAATGGAACAGAAATGCCTGTTCTCTCTCTACGCAATAAAATATTTAATTTCCTGTTTTTTAGCACATTACAACTTTCGTTTGGATCTGGAACGTTAATCCAGATTGGTTTTGGGTTTGTTTCAGAGAAAATAATAGGGCTTTTCTAAAAGCAGAAAAAAACCTTAATACCAGGTCATTTCAACCAGTTTTTTCCTTGTCTCTTCGTCTTTTACAAGAATAAACAGCGGTATCCAAAATTCTTTTTCTTTATTATAATACGAAAAGCCGTAAGCCAAAACATCCTTTGTTATCATTCCGCTTTTTTTGTCAAGATTCCAGGATTCATAAAAAGTAACTTTTTGCCAGCTATGCAGCGAAATTGTATCTGACATTGTAACTTCGGAAAGCGGATTGCCTAAAGAATCATATTGCATAACCAAAACATCTTTTGATCTTTTTTTTCCAACCTGTGCAGGCGTCATTGGATAGAAACCCCAATCGCAAAAAAGAGCGGTTCCTTTTTTCAGAAGTATCTCCATTTCATACCTAAACATTTTTGACTCAAGGCCCATTAGATAACTTTTCTCCTTGTAAGCTTCGTAAGAAGCCATATTCTCTCCGGAATGTTGATGCGCTACGTTTTCAATTTTGGCGGTATCATAAATAATTACATCGTAAACAATTAAAGGGGTAACATTTTTTTTTGCATCCGATATTCCAACCGGTTTTTTAACCGCTGTTTGTGCAAAAGCGTTTCCGTTTAATATCCATAGTGCAAAGCCGCAAAGGCCCATCGAAAATAATTTTAGTTTCATAAAGTTCTCTGTTTAATTTTTTCAAAGCTACCTTTATTAAACAGACACACGACTAAAAAGAAAAGCCCCTGATTTTTTTAGAGTTCGCTCTAAGTATAAAACCTTATTTTAATACTTATTCGATGAGATGCATCAGGTAAAGAGGTTTAATAAGTTTTACTTTGCTATAAAAATATACCTTTAATGTTTAAAATTTTTATATGCTTAAACCTTACAAAACTTTATTGCTCCTTTCTGCAATTTTTCTTTCCGGAATTTTTTCGAACCTAAAAGCGCAACTGAATTCTGTTGATGGTTATTTTGGTATAAATAATTTTTTAAATAATTACTATCCCGCAAAACAACCTATGGGCTGGAACGCGGGTGCGCGTTATAACATTGATCTGAGCTGGGAGTTTGGACTTATTTTGGGAGGCGGAATTAATAATTCTACTTTTAATCTTGCCACCACAAGAGATCTTGCAGGCGCGGCGGTTCCGGTTGCGTTAAAACACACATACGCAGATATTACTTTAGGCCTTGAGTGGCAGTGGATGACCGAGATCCGAACCCGCATGCAAGGCGGCCCCACCAAAGCGCGCGGTAGTAAAGAAATTATGTTTGCCAATTTTAAATCTTATCTGGTGGGCGGAATCGATTATAAATTTGCAATGAACACACCTTCTACCTACTCCAACAAAAATGTAATGAACTGGTTTGCCGGTATTGGTTTTGAGTGGTACCGTTTCGGAAAAAATGCGCATCACGGTTCTAATGCAATTGTTCCGTTTACAGAAGTGGTGTACTACAAAAACATTTCAAAACCTTATGCAACTGACATAACTGAAAAAGCAATTTCTCTTAACGCTTATTATATTCGCTTTGGGGTGAAATATACTTTTGGTTTTTCTCAGAA
>JACMLS010000516.1 GCA_014379485.1 Bacteroidia bacterium
AAAAACAATTGTTGAACCCACGTATAACTATATAGGTGAATATTGCGATAAATTTTTTGTGGCAGACCTTAACGGAAAAGGGCAACTTTGTAAAATAAACGGAAAAGTACTTTACACCTTTGTTTCTGAAATTAAAGAAAGCGAAATTCTGCCCTCAGGTTCATTGGTTGTAATTGATTCTGTTGCCTTTTATTTGTTCGATAATTCACTCAGCCTGGTAGAAACTATTCCGTACAAAAAAGATCTCCCTAAATTTGAAGCAATAAAAAATGTTTTCGTTTTTTTTGCACCCGTACAAAAAGATTCGCTTACACTTTATCGTGCAACTGTACGCAATAGCAGCACTTTTAAAACCGTAGGAACATCTTACCTGCTTGAATCTGCAGACGATTTTGATGAAGAACGTACCTGGAAAGGCAGACGCAGAACTTATTTCAAAGTTAAAGCTATTAACGAAAAAAAACCTGCCCTTTCAAATCAGAGGCTCTGCGAACTCGATTCTTCAGGTAATCTGATCTTTGAACGTACGCGTACTGATGGTGAAGATATTGGCGATTGGTTTGAAACAAAACAAAATCGTTTATATAGAGCAGATGATTATAAGCGGCTGCATGAATTGATAAATGAATATTATACAAAAGGAAAAGCAGATGTAAGTAATATAAAATATCTTTCATCCATGCGAAATAATAAAGGAGAAAAGCAATATTCTTTGCGCGCGTTTAACGGAGATGTACTTAAAACTTTTGCTGCGGGAACTGATATCAGGCCAAAAACCATTAATCGTTCTGATGAAGTTTTATATTTCAGATATACAATAGAAGATACTGTGGCTGATAATGACAGGGAATTTTTTATGAATACTGAGTTTGAAATTGTTGGCGATGAAGAACTTTGGTTTGAGCCAACAGATAAAAGTTATGATAACCATGAATCGCCTGACGATGAGAGTTTGGCGTTTTATGTCAAAAACAAGCAAGCCTGTTTATATTCTTTAACCGAAAAAAAAGAAATCCTGAGCTTTATTCCTGATGAGCAGAACGTTTTTAACAGCAAGGGTACACTCCCCGTTTCAGGTGCGTTTGAAGAAGAATTTTTTGCGTATAAAGAGGGGGAACAATTTGGCCTTTTCTATTTTAAGACCGGAGTTAAGAAAGAACTGTTCAGGTATTCACTTCCATCCGGAAAAAAATTCAATAGCATTGATTTTGATTTTAGTGAATGGAAAAAAATAATGGAAGTTGAGTTTGAATTAGTTTCTACAGATACAACAGACAAAAGAACAACAGATACTGCGTTTTCTTTTTTGCGCAAGAGTAATGGCGAGTTTCTTTCAATGGCCAATCTGAAACTTGATGTGGTGTTTCCGCTTTTCGCCTATGATTCTGTTTATGGCGAACCATCTAATTTTAATTTGCCCTTTTACAGTCTCAGACATAGTGTTGGCAGAGACTCTCTCACTATTATTGATCGAAACGGAAAAATCATTTTAAAAGAAAATAAAAAACTGTTGTACTGGGTTGGCAAAAAATTTATTGGCCTTAGTAATGGTAAAACATCTTCTTTATTCAATGCAGAACTCAAAGAACTTAGCAGCAACATTCCGGGTATTGTTTGCGCAACTGTTGACGAAAAAGGAAAAGAACTTATTTGCAAAGATGGAGGTGTTTATTATTCTTATAAAAGCGAAAAAAAGAAAAAACTCTTTACAGAAAACGAACTAATGGGCTGGCCGGTTGCCTACGTCAACAATCCAGACAGTGATAATTACAAAGAAAGTTATCCCATAGTTCATGCAGAAAAACAGGGCAACAAACTTTTGCTCTATCAGAGAATTTCTAACGAGTATATGTTCAGGCTTGCCCTCTACGATTTTGAGAACGGAAAGCTTGCCACTTGCCCTTATCAGACCTATACAGACGGAAATTCAGATAACGAAATGTCTACTATGGAGCAATTTGAAATGCGTTTCAGGTTCCTCAGAAAAAATACAGATTCAGCTACTTGTTTTTCTGCCTTTTTTAAACCCGGTTTTATTCTTGATACACTCGATTTTTATTCGGGTAACGACGATCAGTTTCAACTTATCTCAGATCAATATAAAAATTTCCATTTATTTACTTCAAGAAAAAATCCGGTTCAAAATTACTTTGGCACTTTTGATAGTATTTATTATAAATTCAATGATAGTCCTAACGCAGAGAATTGGGATTGTGAGGTTATTTATTTTGGTAATTCTGAAGGAGAATTTTATCTGGTAGATCCGGTAACGCACAAATTATCTGCCAACAGGTATAAAGGTATTAATGTAGATCTTGAGAACGGATGTGATAAAGGGAATTTTGCAGCCACCAACTTAAGTACAAACCGCCAGGAGTTATTTGAGATAACAGCAACGGGCCAGAGAAAAATTTTTGAAGGAACATTCAGTCAGTTTCAGCGCGTAAATTCTTACGACGATGGTTTGGGACGTTCTAAAACATATTTTATTTTTTCAGATCAGAACTCGCGCATACTTTTTCATACCGACGAAAAATTTAATTTGTTGTACGATACCACAAGGTTTATGCTGGCGCCTGAAGCAGAACCGTACTATTTGTGGGAAGGTGGTGCAAATTCTCTGATCCTTAAAGATAAAAAGACAGCTGAGTTTTTTTTGCTGAATGGTATTACCGGAATTACGCATAAAATTGCAAGTGGTAAAGTTGAGTATGAAGATTATGGAGGTATGCATTTGCTTCTGGTGGCGAATCCAGATGAAGCAAAGAGCAATTTAAAAGACCTCATTTTGGGCGAAACCGGCGAGATCATAAAAGATTACGACTATGGAGCAGATTGGGAATGGTTCATTTTCAACAACAAATTATATTATAAGGTCAACCATGAAGAGGGTGGTTACAGTATTTTTAATTCGAAAAAAGAAAAAATAAAATAGAAATACTGTGTTTGCTTTGATAAAGTATGGGAGGTAAATTTATTTGAGGCTCAATGAACAAAGAGATTCAGTTCAACCACGGCAATATTTCTTTTTCAGATAAAGGAAAGGGTAGGGTAGTGGTATTGCTACACGGATTTTTGGGCTCGAAAGAAATTTTAGAGACTGTTCAGGATAAACTTTCAAAAGTATTCAGGGTTATTTCAATTGATCTTCCCGGTCATGGCCAGAGTGATTGTTACGGTTACATTCACACAACAGAACTAATGGCCAGAGGAGTGAAAGCGGTAATGGATTCTTTAAAACTAAAGCGTTATGTATTAATTGGCCACAGCATGGGTGGTTATGCCGCCCTCGCTT
>JACMLS010000517.1 GCA_014379485.1 Bacteroidia bacterium
CGCGGCTTTCACCGCCTCCGTGGTTTTTCTGATCTCCTATCTAAAAGAGAATTGGGTGAGCAGGAAAAAGAGTATGTGAGAATTATAAAATCTGCAGGAGAAAATCTGCTGACCATTATTAATGACATTTTAGATATTTCCAAGATCGAAGCAGGAATGATGACTTTTGAAGAAAATAATTTCAGTGTGAAAGAAATTTTCAATTCGCTTAATATTATGCTGATGGGAAAGGCGAAAGAAAAGAACCTTGAATTGGTTTTTACTTACGATAAGGGTGTTCCGGATAGTGTAATGGGAGATCCTACACGCCTTACCCAGATCATCATTAACCTTACCGGCAATGCTATTAAGTTTACAAAAAAAGGAAAAGTAGAAGTGAATGTAAAGGTTCTTAAAAATAATACGCCTGAGGACGAAAATATATTACTTGAATTTTCTGTAAAAGATACAGGAATAGGAATATCGCAAGACCAGATCGAACATATTTTTGAGCGTTTCAGGCAGGCAGAATCTCATACCACCAGAAAGTACGGCGGCACAGGTTTGGGACTGAGCATTGCAAAACAACTGATAGAACTTCAGGGTGGAAAATTGTCAGTTAAAAGTGAATTTAAAGTGGGTTCCGCATTTTCTTTTTTTATTCCTTATAAAAAATCAGAATCAGCAGAGATTGGGCTTTTGCCGGAAATTGCAGGGAAAAAGTACGACATGGAGAAACTCAGCAAACTTAATATTCTTCTTGTAGAAGACAATCAACTGAATGTAATGCTGATCTTAAGTTTATTTTCTGAAAAGAATCTAAGACTCCAGGTGGCTGAGAACGGAAGTGTATGTATTGAAAAATTAAAGGAAGCAAATGGCTCAACTTTGTTTAGCGCAGGTTTTGACATTATATTAATGGATATGGAAATGCCTGTAATGAACGGATATGAAACAACTACCACTATCCGCAAAGAATTAAAAAGCAAGATACCAATTATTGCAATGACTGCGCATGCAATGCCTGGTGAGAGAGAAAGATGTCTGGGTTTAGGAATGAACGATTACATTTCAAAACCTATCAATGCAAACCTGCTTTTCGAAAAAATTTATGACCTAACAATTAATACTTGAACCAATGCAAGAAAGTAATCCAGTAAAAAATACAGAAAATGTATGCAACCTTAAGTACATGACCGAGATGCTGGGCGGAAAAAAAAATCTTATAACAGAAATAATGGAAACTTTTCTGAAACAAATTAAAGAAGAAATTAAATCTATTAACGAAGCAATCGCAACTACAAATTATTTGCTTATACGAAGTTTGTCACACACAATGAAATCTTCTGTTTCCATTATGGGGATTTCAATTCTTGTTCCGGTTTTAAAAGAAATGGAAAATCTCAGCAAGGGTGGGGCAGGTATTGAACGATTAAAAGAATTAAACAACGAGTTGAACCTGATTTGTGAGAAAGCAATCAGGGAAATAGAAGTAGAAAAAATGAAATATGTCTGAAACCAGAAGTCTGAATTCGAAAATTATCTTTATTGTAGAAGATAATGAGGCTTACGCAAAAGCGCTGAAACAATTCCTGCAAACCAGGTTCGCGGAAATAAAAGAAGTAAAAATATTTCACATAGGCGAATTGTGCCTGCCGGAACTTGATCTTAACCCTTTTATTGTGGTAATGGATTATTTTCTGAATTCAAGGTACAACGAAGCAAATAACGGACTTGAAATTGCAGAGCGTATAAAGATCGTTAAACCAAAAACAAACATCATATTACTGAGCGTGCAGGAAAACTCAATTGGTATTTCTGAAATAATCAAGCAATACGATTGTATGTATATTAAAAAAAACGAAGCAGCATTTGAAAAGGTAGGGCAGTCCGTTGAAGCAATGCTGAGTGCAGAAGATCAGCATGAATCTGATCTGTTGAACTAAAAAGGTCTGCTTTACTCTAATCGGAAATAAAGAAACCGCAGAGGAAAAACTAAAACCATGAACGCAAAAAAAAAAGTAAATATTTTTATAGTAGAAGACAATAAAGTTTTTACTATGGCGCTTAAAACGGACATTGAAACAGCGTTCAGTCACCTGCCCCTTACCATCCACACCTTTGAGGCAGGAGAGACCTGCATGGAAAAATTTAAAGAGATAAAACCTGAAGTTGTTATTCTTGATTATCACTTAAACGGCAAATATTACGACGCTATAGACGGAATTAAAGTGCTTGACTGGATAAAAAAAGAGAATACAGAATCAAATGTCATTATGCTTACGGGCTAAGACAAAATTGAAATAGCTTAGAAAACATTTCACC
>JACMLS010000518.1 GCA_014379485.1 Bacteroidia bacterium
AATTACCTGGTTCCTGATTTTTTCTCCGGTAATTTTATTTGTACTTCTCATTGTCGGAATTTTAATGTTTGGCGATCTTCCTTCTATTGAAGAATTGCAAAACCCAAAAAGCAGCCTGGCAACAGTTGTTTACTCCGGAGACGGAGAAGTGCTTGGAAAATATTACAAAGAAAACCGCGTGAATGTAAAGTTTGCGCAATTAGATAGTGATCTTGTAAACGCGCTTGTTTCTACAGAAGATGAACGTTTCTATGATCATAGTGGTGTTGACCTGAAAGCATTAGGCCGTTCGGTTAAAGGATTGGTTACAGGAAACTCAAGCGCGGGTGGCGGATCTACCTTAACACAGCAGCTCGCAAAAATGCAATTCCCAAGAGAAAAACTCGGAAAATTTAAAATGATCTTCAGAAAAATAAAAGAATGGATTATTGCAGCGCGTCTTGAAAAACAATACACCAAAGATGAAATTCTTACCATGTATTTAAACAAATTTGATTTTTTGAACCAGGCGGTAGGAATTAATTCTGCTGCGCATATTTATTTCGGCGCATCACAAGACAGTTTAAAAATTGAACAGGCAGCCATGCTTATTGGAATGGCAAAAAACCCTTCTATGTTCAATCCGCTTCGTAAACAAGACACTACTTTGCACAGAAGAAATGTAGTGCTTGCGCAAATGAAGAAGAACGGAAAAATTAATCAGACGCAATTCGACTCCCTGAAAAAACTTCCGTTGGGAATTAAATTTCATCCCGAAGATCATAACCTTGGCCTTGCCCCATATCTGCGTGAATATATACGCGATAATTTTATGAGCAAGTGGTGCAGTGAACACATCAATCCCGAAACAAATAAACCGTACGACATTTACAAAGATGGTTTGCGGATCTATACAACTGTAGACTCGCGCATGCAAAAATATGCAGAAGAGGCAGCGTCAGAACACATGAAAGATCTGCAGGGTTTGTTTGATAAAGATTGCAAACAGAAAAAAAACGCACCTTTTGCCTGGAACGTAAACAAAGATGATATTGAAAGAATAATTACTTCTGCAATGAAAAGAAGTGATCGTTACCGCACATTAAAAAAAGGTGGTTACAATTTAGATATGATCGTACGGAATTTTAAAACACCCACCAACATGCGTATTTTTTCGTGGAAAGGAGATATTGATACATTAATGACTCCGTGGGATTCTATTCGTTATTACAAAAGTATTTTGCAGTGTGGTTTTATGGCTATTGAACCGCAAACGGGTTACGTAAAAGCATGGGTGGGCGGAATCAATCACACACATTTTAAATACGATCACGTAAAAGTAGGAGCAAGGCAGGTAGGCTCTACCTTTAAACCTTTTGTTTACGCGCTTGCAATTCAAGAAGGAATGTCGCCATGCCACCAGGTTTTAAATGTACGCACCTGTATTACAACAGACGATGGTAAAGAATGGTGCCCTGATAACTCAAGCAAAGAACACGAAGGAGAATTGCTTACGCTTAAACGTGCGCTTGCCGGTTCTGTCAATTATGTTTCTGCATGGGTAATGAAACAATACAATCCGCAAGCTGTAATAAATTTGGTAAGAAGTATGGGCATTACTTCAAAAATAGATCCAACACCGTCAATTTGTTTAGGTACGCCAGACATTACTGTTTTTGAAATGGTGGGAGCCAATGCAACATTTGCAAACAAGGGCGTTTTCACTACACCCACTTATATTTTGCGTATTGAAGATAAGAACGGCAAAGTATTGGAAGAATTTGTACCGAAAACAAACGAGGTTTTTAACGAAGAAAAGGCCTATGTGATGTTACAGTTAATGAGAGGGGTTGTTGATCATGGAACAGGAGGAAGTTTAAGAAGCCGATACAAATTAACCAATCCTATTGCAGGTAAAACAGGTACAACGCAAAACAATTCTGACGGATGGTTCATGGGCATTACACCAGATCTTGTAGCAGGTTGCTGGGTTGGCGCAGAAGACCGCTCAGTACATTTCAACAGTACGGACCAAGGGCAGGGTGCAAGAATGGCACTTCCTATCTGGGGCAAATTTTTTCAGAAAGTGTATGCAGATAAATCGCTCAAAGTTTCTAAAGGAGATTTTGAACGTCCGCTTAAAATGGGGGACGTAGAATTAGATTGCGAAAAATACGACTCGCAGATTCACGATGAAGAAGAGCCGGAATGGGAGGAGTGATCTTTTTTTCCGAAAAAGAATATTTGCGTGAGTGAGTTAGTGTTTTTTATCTGGCTTGGATTGTTTTTTCTTCTTGTACAAAGCTTTCTCTTCTCTTACCAAACGAACCACAGGTTTATAATCATAAACTTTGTATTGACGCATCATATTTTTATCTGAATTCAATTGTAAAAGATCATTTTTTAACTGAACCCTTAACCACAGATCTGGTTTGGTGTGAAAAAAATTAGCAAACTTTAAAGCAAGGTCAACATTAAAAGTCCTTTGGCCGTTTAAATACTTTTTTAGGTTGGCATCTGTTGTGTCAATAGCAGTTGCAAATTTTTTTAATGTGAGATTTGTTGCTTCAAGAAAAAGATCAATAAAGTGTTCAATTGATAACATTGTTTTTTCTGTTATCGTTTCATCTTCGAGATACTCTAGCATCTGGTATTTAGTGCCCATCAAAGCATTAGAAATTATTTGCTCGGGAGTTCTTTTAGCATGGTGTTCTTTTGCATAAGCTTTTACAGAAGCCAGCTCTTCTTTTGTCCATTCTCTATAAGGTTCACTGCCAAGTGAGGCATCGTCGGGATCTCTTGGTACATATTTTCTTTTTTTAGTCATTTTCTTGTTTTATTAAATTTAATAAACGTAGTCCTAAAATTATATTAACGCTCAAGATATTCTGTAATTAATATATTCCCATCATCATCAAATATTCCCATCCTGGTTCCTCCAATATACTTTGCGTTGTATTTTTTGGAATAAAGAGCCATCAATTTTATTTGATCTGATTCATGTTCTTCTTTCACATCAAATAAAAGAGCTCCTTTATAATCCCCTTTACCCAAATTAAGACTTTGTTGAAACGCATATGCAATTAAACAACCCGCAACAAAATCGTATTTCTTTTTCTTTCCTATGTTGTGTGGTGCAATCTCAATAAAAGACATGTAAGGAATTGTTTTTTCTCTCATCTGAAAGATCAAACAGCCTTCAATTTGTTTATGGTTTTCTTCTGTAACCAAAATAAAAGCCCGTGAGTTTGGTAAATTAAAATGTTTATTAAAATTAAACCTCCAGTTATTATGAATAGATGGCATCTCAGTCCTTATTCCTGACCGGATCAAGGCTGGAATTAATTTTTCAATCGCACATTCAAGAATTTTTGCTTTCATAAACTCCTAAAACAGTAACCATCACAATTCATCCCCAAATTTACAATAATTGTACAAATCGTACAAGTTATCTTTCAACAATTTCCCGATGTTGATTGTAATTTTCTGAGTGAGAAGATTTAAAAGAAAGCTCTTACCTGCGCGCCACCAATGTGTATGATCTTGTTGCCCGGAGATTTTCTTCCGTCGTAAGTAATACTGACCTGCATGTTGTTGGTAAGGTTGCGCTGGTAAGAAAAATTCCAGGTAAAATTTTGCCCCGTCTTTAAAGCGTTCAGCATTTCAAAAGCTATCGGTGTGTTTTGAGTGTCGTTGTATTGAATTAAAATAAAATCTGTTTTCATACTAAAACTTCCTTTTGTAAGTTGATTGTATTTTAGTTCCGCTCCAATATCATTTAACGTTGCACGCTGAAAACCGCCCGTTGCAATATTTCTTTTGTCGAGGTACTTATAAAGTAAACTCACACGAAAAGAAGTGGTTGGCTGGTAAGAGATTTTTGGCTCTGTTTCAACGTAATTTATTTTATAATTGCGCGTAGAAAAAAACTGAGAAGAATTTGTTTTTAAGCCGTAAACAGAATTTACAAAAATTCCCCACGCGCGTGTTATATTACAACGCACACGCAACTCGTTTGTCTGCAATCCGCGGCTTTCAAAACCGTTGGTGTTTAATTGTTTGTTACGATTATCCTGATAAGTATAATCAAAACCAAAAACCTGTGCGCTTTGATTAAAGAATAATGCCTGCCTGAAATTAAATGCCATAGCAGTAAGCAAACTGTCATCAGGATTTCCGTCAAAAGGATTGAATTTTAAAATATTGAATTGCGATTGCGTTTTTTTATCAATTCGATAAACAGTTTGTGTGGCAAACCTTCCTAAAAATTTCATTGCTTTAGAACTTTTAGAATTTTTAAAAACGTTTGGTCGTAAAAACATAGAATAACTGAACTGATCGCGGTTTACTTTTATGTAATTATTGGTGGGTGTAAAAATGCGGATAAAAGTTGCCTGGTCAGAATACAAGGCAATTTCAAACTCATTCAGTTCTTTTATTCCGTTATTGTTATAATCTTTCCAGGTATAAGTTCCTTGCCCTGCAGCAACTTCAAGGTAAGAGTATTCTCTTTTTAATTCCAATCCGTAACCAACTTCATAATAAACTGTGGTTTGAAAAAATCCTTTCCATAATTTTGGCGAGTATTCTATACGGCTTAGTAAATTATTATCCTGTTTATTGTTTTGCTGGTTGGTTCCTAAAAAATCAAGTTTACGAACCGTCATATTTGTTTTTAAAATGTGGTTTTTATATTTGTTGAGGTTAAACTGAAATCCGGCGTTTTGAGCGTAAGCGCTATCGCCAAGTTTTTGTGTGTATGCTTTTCTATCCAAACGTTCCCTGTAAAAAACTTTAAAATAATTTCCGCTGGTATCTGTGTTAGAGATATTTCCTTCCCACTCCCACCATTGATATGAGTTTGTAAGAACAGAATCTGAGGGGGTTGTTTTAAAAATATTATGTTCAAAATCATCAGTATAACCTAACTGAAGTTTTTTTATCCGGTAAACAAACGAAGATTTATGACGGTAAAATTCTGTTGAATTGTTATTGGCGTTAGTTTGTGTAAGCGATGAGTTGTAAAACGCGTTTACATTTCTTGTGTTTAATTTATTGTTGAGGGCGTGCCGTGTTCCGGTAAAATCATTTCCTTCTAAAAAACTATTAAAATTATAATTGGATACAAAGGATCTTCCTGCTTCAATTCCAACTGTACCTGCAATAATATGCTGGTCGTTGTTTATGAGCGAAGAAAGGTTCCTGTTCCAGTCTCTGTCAAATTCCACGTTTCTGAAACGTTCTATCTGGTTAAAATTTTTCTGCACAAACTCATATCCCGTTCCGTAATTGATTGTGATTTTTTTCTTTCCGGTTGAGTCTCCTTTTGCAAGAACGCTTTTGTTGCTGAATAAAAATTTTACGCCCTGCCCGTCATTGTCTCCATTATCAACTCCTGAAAAAGTGTTTTTGTCATTGGCAGTAACTACGCCTTCAACAGAAACAGATCCTGTATTTTTTATTTTGTACTCGCTCGCAACTGTGAGCATTTGTTTTTTCTTTGGCGTTACAAGCACAATTACCGGTTCATAATCTCCCTGCAGAATTCCGCTTACAGGTTCATACCATTGGTAAACTCTTCCGTTTGCTGTGCTTTGTGTTTGTTTGTAATTTCCTTTTCCACTTCCTACAAAAGAAAATTTCACCCTGTATTTTGCACTGTCAGCATTTGTTGAGTAAACAAAAACATTCGGGTAGATAGTAAACCCGATAACAGAATCCAGTTTGTGATAAAAAACTTCTGTGGTGTTGAATTCTGAAAG
>JACMLS010000519.1 GCA_014379485.1 Bacteroidia bacterium
AAAAAAATGAAGCGGCTTTTTATCATTCTCACAATTTTTCTTATTGTTGTTTCATGGCGTGTAGAGAAAAATACACGTTCAATTATCGGGGAGTATAAAGGTAAATGCTACGGAAATGAATGGTGTTCTCTTGAAATAGAAGAGCAAAACGAATTTACTTTTTATGTTGAGGGAGATTGTTTTTCCAAAGGAACATATGAAGGAAAATGGAGTCTGCATTCAGACACATTAAAACTGGTTTATACTGATGAATCCTGCAAATTTAAAGCAGTTAAATTTGCAAACAATAAAGTTGTGAAATACCTGGTTAAAGGAAAATCTTTGAATGCCCTTAATGACAAGGATCTTATCGGGCCTGGATTTTTGAAAAAAATGAAACCCTGATTTCCAGTTCTCTTCTGTGTTTTAAAAAAAGTGTGTATGCCTGCTCTCGTCAAACGTCCATCATCGCTTACAAGCAATCCTTACATCCTCAGCACTGAATTTGTCAAGCGCTGCAATCTCTGAAGTAATTTTTTCACTCCATTCTGCCTGCTTTAAAACGTTCATGCAATGCTCGGTTTCCTGATCGTATTTGTCCTGGTACGCATCGTGCCCGGCTACTATATCGTTTCTGATTTTGTCAAAATCTTCGTTGTAAGTTGTTTTGGTTTTGTTGAGTTGAAACAAGCGTTCTCTGAATTTTCGGGCAAACAATTCAGAAATGTCAAAATGCAGTTGCTCGTGTTTCAGCAAGGTATCCTGTGCAAATTTTAATCTCACCCACGATTTTTTAGCATAAAAAACTGCAGTCACTGTAAAGTATGCAGAATCTTCATCTCCAAACTTTAGAAAACTCATTCCTGAATTTGTGTTGGCATAAAATGAATTGTACGAATTGGGTGTTCCCCTGAAATTCTCCCATTTGATTTTCAGGTCTTTCTCCCATTTAATTTCATCTTTATTTTTTTTGATTGAAAAAGAAAGAAACAGGATGATCAGGACTGAAAACAGGTAGAATTTTTTTAGCGGAAATGAATTTTGCGTTTTATGATCTTCACAGCTTTTCTTCGTGCAAATTTCATGCAATTTTTTGGGATGAAGAAATTTTTGCCTGTAGAAATATTAGCTGTTACTGATTTCGGTGAGGTATGTATTTTCGGCCTCTTCCTTGAGGCGATTAAAAAAACGATCCCGCTCAAGCGGATGCATTCCATCTATATCTAAAACCTTATTGCTTCCGTTTATAAAAGTGAGTTCGATTTTTTTTTTTCGAAATGCGTTTTGCCTGTTTTAAATTAGCAATAAGGAAGTTCTTTCTTTCAGTAATACTGTAGTTGATGTTTACCTTACCGGCTGAAATGTGTGCAAAGGGTGTTTTAAAAAGCCATGTTGAACTACCTGCGAACGCGAGCAGGAGCACTGCAGTAAAAATTGTCAGTGGACTTTGAGCAAAAGCCAGGTCAAAGATTAACATACCTCCGGCACCCGAAGACATAATTATATAGATAATCCCTAAGGTTGGGTCCCTTCTGAACGCAATTACTTTCATTTTTTTTTCTAAAATTAAAACTAATTTATTCGTCGTTTTAAATTATTCCGCAGGATATTGATTTCCGGCAAAACCGGAATGATAATTTTGAATAAAAAAAATTTGCAAGCCTCCTCCCAATTCCTATCTTTGGCCTCCTGAAAAAGGGACGAAGGACGAGGGAAAAGGGGCGAGAGAAACTCAACCTTTAATTTCAGGCTTTTAACTTTCTGAACTTTCAAACTTTCTAAACTTTCAAAACTAACTGTATGTCAAAAATCAAAGTAGCAAACCCCGTTGTAGAATTAGACGGAGATGAGATGACCCGAATCATCTGGAAATTCATTAAAGATAAACTGATCGTTCCTTATCTGGATCTGGATATTAAATATTACGATCTTGGAATTGAACACCGCGATGCAACCAACGATCAGGTTACAATTGATTGCGCTGAGGCGATTAAAAAATATGGAGTGGGAATTAAATGTGCCACTATTACACCAGATGAAGCCCGCGTAAAAGAATTTAACCTTAAGCAAATGTGGAAGTCGCCAAACGGCACCATACGTAATATACTTGACGGAACTGTTTTTCGTGAACCAATCGTTTGCAAAAATGTGCCCCGTTTAGTAACTAATTGGGATTCTCCTATTATTGTAGGCCGCCACGCCTTTGGAGACCAATACAAAGCAACAGATTTTGTAGTGCCCGGAAAAGGAAAACTTACAATGAAGTTTGAAGGTGAAGACGGAAAAGTTATTGAGCACGAGGTTTACAATTTTAAAGGCCCTGGTGTTGCAATGGGAATGTATAATATTGAAGAATCTATTCGTGGTTTTGCACATTCCTGCTTTAACGTGGCACTTGCAAAAAAATGGCCATTGTACCTTTCAACAAAAAACACAATTCTAAAAAAATACGATGGTTTCTTTAAAGATATTTTTGAAGAGATCTACCAAAAAGATTATAAAGCAAAATTTGAAGCGGCAGGTATTGTTTACGAACATCGTTTAATTGATGATATGGTTGCCTCTGCATTGAAATGGAACGGAAATTTTGTGTGGGCCTGTAAAAATTACGACGGAGACGTGCAGTCAGATTCTGTTGCGCAAGGTTTTGGATCTTTAGGTTTAATGACTTCTGTTTTAATTACTCCTGATGGAAAAATTATGGAAGCAGAAGCTGCTCACGGAACGGTTACCCGCCATTTTCGCGATCACCAGGCAGGTAAACCAACATCAACAAACCCCGTTGCATCAATTTACGCATGGACAAGAGGACTCGAGTTCCGCGGTAAATTAGACGGAAACCAGGAGCTGATCGATTTCTGCCACGCTGTAGAACAAGTGTGTGTTGAAACCATTGAAAGCGGAAAAATGACCAAAGATCTTGCAGTGTGTGTACACGGAAACAAAATAAAAATGGAACACGGTAAACACTATTTATATACTGAAGAATTCCTTTCGGCTTTAGATGAGAATCTGAAAAAGAAACTGGGAAAGTAAATCACACTTCGACGAGCTCAGTGTGA
>JACMLS010000520.1 GCA_014379485.1 Bacteroidia bacterium
CAAAATTTTCAGATAAGAGCGTTGTTTGCGCATTTACAGCAAGAATTCCTGCAAGCGCTAAAGTTGTGAGTAAGCTTTTTTTCATGGTTTGGTTATTTATTATTTTTCAGATTAAGCAAGGTAAAAGTAGACCTTACACCTGATTAAGCCAAATTTTTAAGAGCAAAAAACCCAAAAATTATTAGATTTCGGAGATTTTGAGATTTTAACAAAATTGCGGCTTGAATCAGGTGGCTTAATCTATTGTAATTTTAATAGGCGTAAGAGAGAATTCTTAATTGAACTGAGTTCTGTTTATTAACAGGTAAACTGCAAGACCATCCCTTCCGGTTCGAGCCAAATGAGTAAGTTTGTGCAAGTTAAGTTTGGCCAAATAAAGGACAAAAAAAATTTTAACGAAATAAAATTTTAACAGGCTGCTATTGTGCTGAAGAAAAAGTAAAAATGCCAATTAATTATTTTTCTGGATTTGTTAAAACCAAATCTCAGCTTGCCGAATTACCCACCACAAAATTCTCTCAGATCTCCGGTTTGAGCGGATCCTCATTTTCTTTTCTCTGCGCAACACTGTTTAAAGAGTTTGACCGGAATTTTCTTGTGCTGATCAGCGACAAAGAAAAATCTGCCTATCTCTATAATGAATTACAAAGTCTTTGCGGCGATGAAGTGGTTCTGTTTTTTCCTGAATCTGCAAAACATCCTTATCATCAGGAAGAAGTGAACAACTCAAACGTACAGCAAAGGGCAGAGATTCTTAACGTGATAAATAAAAGCAGCAGGTCTCATATAATTATTACATCACCACAAGCTCTTGCAGAAAAAGTAATTGCCAAAACCTTTTTAAATAAAGTTACGCTTGATATAAAAACGGGTGAAAGACTTTCGCTCGATTTTATTTCTGAATTTCTGTTCTCATATAATTTTGAAAAAACCGATTTTGTTTTTGAGCCGGGGCAATTTTCCATTCGCGGCGGTATTGTAGATATTTTCTCTTTTTCTAACGATAAACCTTTTCGTTTTGAATTATTTGGCGATGAGGTTGAATCGATCAGGAGTTTTGACCCCATCACTCAACTTTCTCTTAAAACATATAACCAGATCACACTGATCCCAAATATTCAGAACGCTGAAATGAAAGATTCCATTCAGCCGTTTACTGAATATCTTAGTAAAGACACACTGATCTTTGGCGATGACCTATTGAGGATTCTGCACATCACAGAACTTTTTTATGCCAAGGCCGAAAAAGAATATGTGAACCTGAAAGAAACTATTCAGAAAGAACCCGAAGAACTTTACCTGGATGAAAACGAAATGAAAGAGCAGCTGGCCCGTTTTTCCTTTATAGAATTTTCAGGAACATCAAAAACAGCAGAGCAGATCATTACTTTTCATCAGACACCGCAACCTGTTTTCAACAAAAACTTTGATCTTTTATATAAAGACCTTGAGGCAAATAAAAAGAAAGGATATAAAAATTATTTACTTACAGAATCTGTAAAACAGGCAGAACGCCTGCAAGGAATTTTTTCAGATATGGGTTTAACCGGAATACAAAACGATGAAAGTTTTACTCTTTTTGAACCTGCTTACCTGAATATTCACGAAGGTTTTATTGA
>JACMLS010000521.1 GCA_014379485.1 Bacteroidia bacterium
CCGGAAAAAAGACGAGCAGGGAAACAGCCCCGCAGATTTTTTTGTACGCAGAACCGGAAGCATTTATTTTGACATTGAAAGTGTGCAACGCGAATGGAAACACGCGATTGAATTTATGGCGGTTTACTTAAATTGGAATGAAATGCAAACAGAAAATTACGAAGCAGAAATCCTACACGAAATAAAAACACATAGAAACATAGAACACACAGATTAATATTTTCTATTGTGCTCTATTGTTTCTACTGTGGTTGAAAAAAGAAATTCTATGAAACCAAATTTTAAACGAATGCTAGATCTTGTTGACGAAGTATTTGAAACAAGAAGCGACCCTGATCAATTGCAGGTAAACCAGGATGTTTTAAAACGTCTGGAAGAAATTCATCCGGCCACTTTATCAGAATTAGATGAAGGAGAAGGGCCTTGCGTGTGGATATTGCTTATTCCAACTACCGCAAAAGTTATGGAGGATTTTTTATCCGGAAAAATTTCTGAACAGGAAATTCTGACAAACACTTTTCCTGCACAATCTTTTGAAGCAATTTATTTATGCTCCGCCACTACACTTCCTGAATACAGAGGAAAAGGTATTTCTAAAAAACTGTGTGTGGATGCAATAAAGAACATTCAAACAGATCATCCGGTAAAAACACTTTATTACTGGCCGTTTACAACAGAAGGAAAAAAACTTGCGGAGTCTGTTGCAAAAGAACGTGGATTGGTTTTAGTTAAGAAAGAATGAAAAGAGACAGGTGAGATCGCTTACGCATGCGTTTAAACTCAAATTCTTATCTTCAAGCATAATCTTACTATCAGATTTTTTTTGTCATACTGAGCACTGTCGAAGTATGACAAAAAAAACAGCGCCCCCGTTTCTGAGAGCGCTGATCATTTAAAATTTGACAGTAAGAGTTACTTTACTTGAAGTTTAGAATTAACTACACCTTTAGAAGTAGTTAATTGAACCTGGTACATACCCGAAGAAAAACCAGTAACATCAATGCTCTGTTTGTGATTTCCGTTTGCTAATTTACCCAAAGTCTGAGCGTAAACTTTTTTTCCTAAAAGATCAAATAAACTTACGCTGATCTCTGAAGAATTTTCAAGATCAAATGAAATGTTCAATTTATCTGTTGCAGGATTCGGATACAGATTAAAATTGATTCCTGAAAGTTGTTCTTTGATTCCTACATTATTGGTTCCCATCACAAGAATATCATCAACACAAATTAAATTGTCGTCAACAGATTTGTGAACAAAAGCAATAAAAATATTCTGTCCTGCATATGCAGCAAGCGATGCAGAAAACGGACGAAGAACACCGGCTAACCTGGATGAATCAGGAGCCGCTGCATCAACCTCAGTATACGTACTGTCTTGCCCATGCACAAATCCGCTGGAAAACGAATAGCTTGCATAAACATTTGGCAAAGAAGCATTATTAAGCGACTGATATTCTGCTGCTGTAAACAATGTATCGGTAAAATCTGCAAAATCATTTGTTGCAGTTGATACAAGAACCAAATAACCATCAAGGTATCTTGGAGTTTGAAAAGGGGCGCTTTTCCATGAAAGGTTTGCGAGCGCATCTGTAATAACAAGCGATTTTGTAATGAGCCAGTTTTCTGTTGCTGTAGAAGTGTTTGTCCAGGAAGAGCTGGCCATAACACCATTTGCCGTATCAACAGTTGCAAAGCCTGCAGACCAAAACCACTCAAGCGGGCGGCTTTGTCCGGAACCATCAGCCAAACCATCTCCATCAGCGTTATACCAACTCAGGTCAGTGCTGTTTGAAGGCGGAACGGTTGTATTAATAAAAGCTGAGGGATCGGTTTCAAAATCGGCCCACAAAAGAGTATCGTTTTGAGAACTGACCTGGTTGCAAAAAAGAAACGCTGTTGATGATAATAAAAGTAAAGATTTTTTCATAGTATAGGGTTTAAGTTAGGTAAAGCAAATTTACGAAGTTTTTACCAAATAAGATAAACAGAACTCTAATGTTAAAACGTTTTTACTCAATATCTGAAATTGAGTAAAGCGCTTCGTTAATCTGCACTGCATCTCCCTTTTTAGCCCCGGCAAATTTTATTCCTAAAGGCGATTGCGGAGAAACAATATAAACCATTTGCTCATTCAGATTGATCTTTCCTAAGGGAATGCAAATAAAAAAAGTTCCAAGATTTGTTTTTACCAGAGAACCCTTCCCTGCTCTGTCTGTTGTAACTATGTGCCTGCATTTTTCCAGTTCAAGTTTTTGCTCCATTACTTCATTCAACTGCTTGTAAAGCTTTTCCTGTTCAATCTGCATCATGGCCCTTGCTGTTTCATGCTTATCTCCTGCAGAACTTTTAGAATCATTTTCAGCATCTTTTCCCAATTCATCAGCAGATCTTTTAAAAGCTGCAATCTTTTCATCAAGCAGGTAAAGGCAGGCGTTTATTATTTTTTGTTTCATAGTTAAAAAAAACAGCAGACAGATTAATGACACAAGGTTAGTTCATTTTTTTAACGATAGAAAATTAATTTTTTAAATGAGTTCTGATAATTAAACTAAATTTACATCCGTATTCAGATTGACTAAAAGAAATAATTCTTTGTGAAAACAACTCATTCCAGATCTCTTATTTTGTTGCGTGGTTTGCCCGGAAGCGGAAAATCTACCCTTGCAGCTGTTCTGTGCGAAGAAAATAAATACCCTGTTTTTTCTATTGACAGTTTTTTCATTAATACAAAAACCGGCGAATATAAATTTGAGTTCGATAAAAACCACCTGGCTTACAAAAACTGCGAGGAACAAACGCGAAACGCGATGAAAAACAATTGCGAAAAAATTTTTATTGATAATACATTTACATTGGAGTGGGAAATGGAACCTTACTTTAAACTGGCAAAAGAATTTGATTTCGCACTTTTTGTTGTAACAGTTGAAAACCGGCACGGTGGAAAAAACTCACATGACGTAAGTGATGATCAGTTAAAAAAAATGGCTGAAAAATACCAGGTAAAATTATTCGCGTAAGGTTTTAACCACAATAGAAACAATAGAGCACAATAGAAAAATGAGAATTCCTTCAAATAAAGTTGCTGATATAATTTCCTTTTTCAGAAAGGAACTCGAAGGGGTTTATGATGGAGAAGAACTGGAGAACATTATCTGGCTTTCGTTTCACAACGTATTGCATTTTTCAAAGAGCGATTTGCATTTGAAACGAGAAGGGAATGTAAACCAAAGCGATCTACTGAAATTGAATTTCATTTGCAAGAACTTAAAAAACCACAAACCCATACAATATGTTTTGGGAGAGACTGAATTTTTTGGTTTGAATTTTATGGTAAACGAACACGTTCTTATTCCCCGTCCCGAAACAGAAGAACTGGTGGCACTGGTAGAAACACATCTGAAAAAAATAAACAGGAAACCCATCCGTTCAACATCACTACCTTCAAGACGACAAGGTGGTGCAGGTAACGTAATCAACTTAATGGATATCGGAACAGGAAGCGGTTGTATTGCAATTACGCTGAAGAAAAAATTTCCGGATGTTGATGTGTATGCAATGGATGTTTCTGCACCTGCTTTAGAAACCGCTAAAAAAAATGCGGAAATAATTCTGGAAACCGGGCAACCCGATAAAACAAAAATCACTTTTATAGAATATGACATTCTGCAATTTAATTCGAAGGTTAAAATGCAAAGCATTGATGTAATTGTTTCAAACCCGCCATACGTTACTCACAGCGAAAAAAGTTCTCTCGAAAAAAAAGTAATAGATTTCGAACCTCATTTAGCGCTCTTCGCCTCAGAAAACGATCCACTCATTTTTTATAAAGCAATCATAGAATTCGCAGAAATAACTCTCAACAAAGACGGCTCCGTTTTTTTTGAACTCAATCCCGATTACGCCGAAGAAGTAAAAATTCTTTTAGAAGAAAAATTTTACCACGCAGAAATTATTGAAGATATGTTTGGGAAGAAGCGATTTGTTAAAGGAGAGAAGTATGTAATGAGTCATTGATTAAGACAGAAAATAAAATGGAAGGCATTTATAAGCAGCAGCAAATTATAATATGCGAAAAATACCGCTCAGGTTTTCTTGCAACTCCTTTTAATTCTTTTATAGGAATTGCTTTAGAAACATTCGAGAAAAAACTTTTACCGATTAACGGTTTAAGACACCCCATTCAAAGTGCTCATTCTTCAAATTGGTATATTTGGTGTGGAGAAGAATTTTCACAAGCAGGTGATTTTTTTAAACCTGTACATACCGAACATTTAGTGGAAATGTGCCCTTCAATAATTAAATATTTAGGTTTAAACCCAGGTTGGAGATTTTTGCAGGCAGGCGATTATGAAGACGTTTGGTTCGATGCTTCTTTACTTAATATTTAAAAGCCTGGGATTTCACATTGAACTATCTTGCATCGGCAAGAATGAATCGAAATTCGCAAAACTCTTGCGAAGTCTTTTGTTAATTGCACTGAGCGCAGTCAGTAAGAAAGCACCTTGCAAAGTCTTTTTTTTGTCACACTGAGCGGAGCCAGTTAGAAAACACCTTGCGAGTCTTTTTTTTGTCACACTGAGCGGAGCCAGTTAGAAAACACCTTGGAATTCTTTTTTTTGTCACACTGAGCGGCCTGTGTATGGCCAGTGGGAGTCGAAGTGTGAACAAAAAAAAGACCCCCTTACTTTCACAAGCAAGGGGGCATTAAATGAATTGAAATGGTAATAAATAATTATATATTTATTAAGCCAGCTTCACGTTCACAGCGTTAAGGCCTTTTTTGCCTTCTTGAACTTCAAACACTACTGTGTCGTTTTCGCGGATTTCTTCTTTTAATCCTGAAACGTGAACAAATATTTCTTGTCCACTACCTTCAACTTTAATGAATCCAAAGCCTTTTGCTTCGTTGAAGAATTTTACTGTACCTTTTTGCATTGTGTTTTTTTTTGTTGGTTATTATTGATTGTTAATTAATTCTCAAAAGTAGTTTAAATAATTGGATTATGAAAACGGATGTTTAGAAATTACTTCAATATCCTTCTTAATCAGCTTATTAATGTCTTTTAAGTAGGACATTTCTTCCTGGGAACAGAAAGAAAGGGCAATTCCGGAGGCTCCTGCCCTGCCCGTACGGCCAATTCTGTGTACATAGGTTTCCGCTTGTTCCGGTATCTCGTAATTAATTACATGGCTCAGTTTCTCCACATCAATGCCCCTTGAAGCAATATCTGTGGCAACCAATACCTTAAGAGTTCTGTTCTTAAAGCCTTTTAAAGCTCTCTCACGTGCGTTCTGAGACTTGTTGCCGTGTATTGCCTCTGCAGCAATACCGCTTTTATTCAGTTCTTTTACCACTTTATCTGCACCGCGCTTGGTTCTTGTAAAAACAAGGGCATTTTCCATATCCTTGGCTTTAAGCACATGTTGCAATAAACCGCGTTTGCTTTGTCTGTTTACAAAATAAACAGATTGTTTGATAAGGCCTGATGCTGATGAAACCGGATCTACAGAAACTTTAACCGGGCTTACCAGTAAAGTATTTGCCAGTTTCATAATCGGTGCAGATGCTGTTGCAGAAAAGAACATTGTTTGCTTTTTCTGTGGAAGTTTTGTGATGATCTTTTTAATATCATTGATAAAACCCATATCCAGCATACGGTCTGCCTCGTCTAAAACAAAATATTTTATATCGCCTAAACGAACATGGCCTTGTTGCATAAGATCAAGTAACCTGCCCGGAGTGGCGATAATAATATC
>JACMLS010000051.1 GCA_014379485.1 Bacteroidia bacterium
AACCGATAACTATTTTTCATAATATTCAGCTTTTATCAGCCCCCGACAAATCCAATCCCTCAGCATCAATAAAATCTACCCACTTTTTCATTTTCTTTTGTATGACTCTGAAATGATGTTCTTCGTCGGGACTAATTAGCGAGATTGCGTTACCGGCAGATTCTGCGCGGCCGGTTCTGCCAATGCGGTGAATATAATCTTTGGGAGAGCGGGGTAATTCGTAATTGATAACGAAGGGAAGAAATTTAATATCAATACCTCGTGAAATTAAATCTGTTGCAACCAATACTTTTATTTTTCCGGTTTTAAATCTTCTAAGCGCTTCGTTTCTTGCCGATTGACTTTTTTTACTGTGTATTGCAAAAGCTTCTATTCCGTTTGCTTTTAATTTCACCACCACCGCGTCTGCACGATGAACGGAAGAAGTAAAAACCAATACCTGTTCCATCTTTTTTTCGTTAATCAGGTAACGCAACAACGGGCCTTTTTTTTCTTCAGATACTTTATAAGCGATCTGAGAAATTAAATTCAGATTTTTTCCTTCTTCCTCTTCTGCAGTAATTTTTACCGGATCGCGCAACAAAAATTCGTTGATCGATTCTATGTCTTTTCCTAATGTTGCCGAGAACAAAAGATTTTGTCTTTTAAGAGGTAACATTTCAAAGATCTTTGTCATCTCTTCTTTAAAACCAAGGTTCAGCATTTTATCTGCTTCATCCAGCACAAGAATTTTTACCTCAGAAATATGCACCACTTTAGATGCAACAAGATCAAGCAAGCGGCCGGGCGTAGCAACCAGAATTTCTACTCCCATTAAATTTTTCATTTGCGGATTAATGGAAACACCGCCATAAACCGCCATGGTTTTTAAGCGCACCATTTGCCTCGATCCCAAAAGTGCAAACACTTCATTTACCTGTATGGCCAGTTCTCGTGTCGGAACAAGTACCAATACTTTTATAAAACGATTTTCTAAAGGCGCTTGCCCTTGCAGCTTTTCCAATATAGGTAAAACAAAAGCCGCCGTTTTTCCTGAACCGGTTTGCGCAATGGCCAGAATATCTTTTCCTTTTAAAACAGCGGGAATTACGGCAGATTGAATAGGATAAGGTTCTGTATAATTTTGTTCGGTAAGAACTTTTATTAATTCTGTTGAGAGGCCAAGGGTAGAGAAAGACATGAGTTAGTTATAAGTTGTTAGTTATTCGTTTGTCGTTGTTCGTTTGTCGTTGCGTCGTTATTCGTTATTCGTTGTTCTTTACCCATTTGTGAGGATGTTGTCCACCCGAACTGCGGGGAAACAACTGTTCGTTAATTGTTTCTTCACAATCGTCGTGAACATTGAGTTTGCTAAATTAACTATTAACTTGCAACTAATAACCAATAACTAATTCCACAATTTTCTTAATTTTATTCTTCAAAAAAATATTTTGAAAGAAAAAATTAAAAATACATTTCACAGGTCAAAAAAAGTTATTGCTCGGCAAACCGATTTTAATTTCGGGAATCATATTTGGACATTTATTGGTGCTTTTTTGGGAATTGGAATTATTGGCTTTACACAAGGAACTGTTTTAGGCGAACAGGAACGTGTTTTTTTGATCGGTTCATTTGGTGCGTCTGCAGTTTTGGTATTCGGGGCCCCGTCAAGCAATTTTGCCCAACCAAGAAACCTGCTTGGTGGTCATTTCTTTTCTGCGCTGATTGGGGTAAGCGTTCACCTCTTAATACCAGGAAATTTCTGGCTTGCAACTTCGCTGGCTGTGTCTTTATCTATAGTAATTATGCAACTAACAAAAACCATGCATCCGCCAGGCGGAGCAACTGCGCTTATTGCAAATATTGGTACAGAAAAAATAAAGAACCTTGGCTATGGTTTCGTCATTTCTCCCGTTTTATCGGGCGCACTGATCTTATTGGTCGTGGCCCTTGTAGTAAATAATATCCCTAAAGGCAG
>JACMLS010000522.1 GCA_014379485.1 Bacteroidia bacterium
AAATTAAAGGACTATTTTAATGAAAATGGAATGCTGATCTATCTAAAGCGAAACCTTTCAAGCTACGATACGGTGATTGTAACCTCTCATTACAGATTTAATGAAAAAAATCTGCCTGAACTTACTACTGATAGTTTTTCTGACGGTGGCTGGGTAAAGTATTCGTTCTCTTATGATGTGAATGGAAAATTGACAGAGGAAATTATAAAAGGCTCGCGCGATTCTTCTGTTATGGGAAGGCGCTGGTTTCTTTACAATGAAAAAGGAATTCTAATAGAAGAATACGAATACCGCGAACTGGCAGAAGTGATGGCAGAAAATTATTTCAAAAAGAAATTACCCGAAAGAAATGGCAATGAAAAATTTACGATGAAAAGTGTTTATACACTAAACGAAAAAGCGCAAAGAATCTGCGACAGTTCTTTTTATCCCTCGCGCGAATACTACGGCAAGTACACCTTTAAATATGATAATGAAGGAAATGTTATTGAATTTAAAAAATATGATAAGAAAGATAGTTTGTTGCACAGCTATCCTTTCATGGATCCGATCTATGAATCTCACCAGCCTGAAACACCAAAGATCAACGATGGCAATTCAGAACTGATTGAAAGCTCCCATTATTCGCCAGAACATGCAGGAGATATAAAATCAGGAAACTATTATACCTTTAAAGTGGATTCTGCAGGTAACTGGATTGAAATGGTTGAATTCAAAAACAAAATACCGGTTTGCATTAGTGAACGGATAATCGAATATTACGAAAAATGAAAAGATCAGTTTTGATTCATACCTTTTTATTCATTGTAATGTTCTCTTTTTGCGCAACCGCTCAAACAATGGTAACAAATGCAAAAGAGGCAGAGAAAAAAATGAATGTTGCCGCCTGGTTTCTTGGTCGCATAACAAGGAATTATGATCTGCCTTATGCCCCCGTTGTTTTAGTGCTTGATGATGAAACGCAGATTCTTTTAAAAGGCAGAAAACAGGATACCATTATACAAAAGCGGATTTTATCTCGTTAAAGGAACCATCTCAACGCAAAAAAAAGGAACAAGCGAATTCAAAACCTGGTTAAAAGATGAAGTAAGTCAAGACACGAGCCGCAACAGAATAAGAGTAATAGATTGGGCCAGGCAAAACAAGGAAGGAAGAATTCCTTTGGCCGATTCTATACTGACAACTCTTTTTTACTTTGAAAAAACCGATTCTTTTTTATTCTACAGAGAAATTCCAAACTCAGATTATATCAACCCTTTAAAGACCGAAGCTGTTGCCTGTACCGGCGTTATGAGAATTAAAGGGAAAACGCATTTTCTGATAGTACCAGGCGTGCCGGATAGGAAAGAAACGAAAATAAAAATTGATCCGGAAGCAGGCAGCCTTGCAAAAAACGGAGAATTTGTTCGCATCTCCGGCATACTTACATTGACAAAAGACGGGTTTGTCTTAAGAAATGTTTTGCAATGCTACCTGTACGTAGTGGTACGTAATTACGGGGAGTTTTTACAAAACAAACATAAACAGGTAATATTGGCGGGACATTACGGAAGATTAAAAATAAAAAGAAAGAACTTATTACGGTTTTTCCGGTTATACGTCTGCAAAATAATTTTTGTGTTTATGTAGAAGGAGGGCATCAGTTTGTTGAAAGAAAAAATTCAGGCTTCATTACAAAAAAATGTCTGGCACAGCTATCACTAAAAGAAGATCTAAGAAAAGCGGACGTGTAAAAGCGCTTACTTACATTCGTCTTTACCCTTGTGCTTATTACCAGTTACAACAAATGTCTAACCCGGGTATTGGAAACATAGCTCAATTTATTGAAGCGGTGATCAACTGAATAAGAAAAAAATTCTTTGTAATTTTACAGAACAATGGAAACTACGTTCCTAATCATTTGCGCCACGGTAATTGTTCTCTTTCTGATGGGAGGAACCTTTTATCTTTTTTTAAAAAACAAAAAGATCAGCGAACAGAATAAACAATTGCTGAATGAAAATAAAACGCTTGAGGGAAAACTGAACGCTATTGAATTAGACAGCATTAAATACAAAATAAATCCTCATCTCTTTAAAAACATTCTTAACTCCATACAATCTCACGCCTACCAGACCTATTTTTCGCTTGACAAATTAGGCAATGTGTTGGATTATATTCTTTACGAAACCGATAAAGAATATGTGAGTGTAAAAGAAGAGTTGGAATTTGCACTTAATCTTATTGAGATAAACCGGTTGAAATTAAGTCCGCTCTTTGATCTGCAGGTAAAAAACAAGATCAAAGAAGATCATCCGTTCTATACGCAGGAATTACTGGCGCCTATGGTAACGGTTGACCTTATTGAAAACGCTTTTAAACATGCCGATATTCAGAGCAGCGATTCTTTTATTTCTATTACGTTTGAGCTGAAAGACGACCTGTTCATTCTTACAGTTGCAAATAAAATTTCTTCTAAACCCGCCATGAAAAAAAGCAACAGCGGTGTTGGAAAAGAGAATATGAAAAAACGTTTGGACATCATTTACAAAAACTGTTATACCTTTGATCAGTTTACCGAAGAAGATGTTTTTATTTCTCATTTAAAAATTAATTTGTTTGAGTACAAAGTTAAAGTGCTTGCTGCTGGATGATGAGTTGCCCGGTTTAACTTACCTGCGCATGCTTTGCGAACAGATTAACGACGTAGAGGTAGTAAAAGCCTTTAACGATCCCCAAAAGTTTTTAGAAGCAATTCCGCAACTCCAATTCGATCTTTGCATTCTTGACATAGAAATGCCGGGCCTTAACGGAATGCAGGTGGCAGAATTAATAAAAGACAAACTCATCATCTTTACAACTGCCTACAAAGAATACGCCGCTGAAGCTTTTGATCTGAATGCGGTTGACTATATCCGCAAACCTTTTCAGAAGGAAAGATTAGAAAAGGCAATTGATAAAGCGAAAAAAATGCTGACAGATAAATCTCTTGCCAAACAATCTGTGCAGTTCAATACAGACAAAGGAAAAGCAATTTTACTGTTTGATGAAATGCTTTACATTACCACATCTGACACTGACAAAAGAGATAAGATCGTTTTCCTGGAAGGTGAAACAAGAATTACTTTAAAAAACATTTCGTTCAAAGAACTTTTAGCCCTGCTGCCAAAAGAAAAATTCTGCAGGGTCAACAAAAAAGATGTCATCGCATTAAAAGCTGTTCAGTTTTACACGCACGAAGAAATACGGACCAAGGTCAAAGGCAAAAACAAAGAGGCAATTTGTTTGCCATTGAATGAAAGTTACCGTGAGGAATTTAAAGAGAAACTTGGCTGAGGAACTTACTATCCTGGTGGAATAATGGAATGTTGGGGTAATGGGTGGTTGGTTATTGGGCAATGTCATTAAGTTAAACGAAGACTTTACTATGCAGCCGGTCTTTAGCCGGCTGCTAAACGTAAAAAAAAAGACCGGGCTTTAGCCCAAAGTAATTTAGTTTTATAGTATTGCTACTGATTTCTTTTTAAATCGTACGTATTCTCCCGCGAATGTAATTAAGTTAAATGCGAATATGGGCTAAAGCCCGATTTTCATTTTCGTTTTGCACCCTCCGGCTAAAGACCGGAGGGTTATTGAATATCTTAACTTAATGACTTGGCTTATTGGGTATTTCTCTTCAGCGAAATCCGCACCCACCGCAACACCATGTCGACCATTCCATCACCGTTGTTTTCATTACATTTTTCTCCCCTTTCATTACATTTCAATCTTTTCTCCTCTCACAAACTGCAATTTAAGCTTTTAAACAAATTACTTTTGCAGAATAAATATTTCTTTGTGAAGTTTTATCTGATCCTTTCTTTTTTTGCAGTTGGTTTCGCTTTTGCCCAGGTTGGGCCCGGTATAGGCATTTATCCCACAGGTACAGAAACAGGTTTTGGTTTCAGATTAAATAAAGAAAAAAGAGTTACGCTTGATGCGCGCATTGTAAAAGCAAATTTTGCAAGGCATCCGGCCACCTCTTCTTTTCTCACAGAACTTTCAGGAATCTGTAGAATTGTTCATTTAGAAAAAGTCAGGTTTCATTTGGGCGTGGGATTCAGAACAGAGTGGAATCTTTCTGCCACCCACAAGTACGGCGTAGTTATTCCATTGGGAGCAGAAGCATTTCCGTTTCCATTTCAGAATGCAGGCTTATTTTTTGAAGCTGCGCCCTATTATGTAACCGATCAAAAATCTAACTGGAACGGAGGAATAAGAACTGTTGCCGGTTTTGTCTTTTATTTTCTGAAGAAACCGGTTGCAGCTAAATCTCCAACATAAAAACTAAAAAAACTCATGCCACGGATTGCACGAATTTGCTCTAACAAATATACAGATCCAAAAACTGTGTTTATACAAATGTGTAATCTGTGGCACGAACCAAATTTAAACTATGAAGAGCATTAAAAATATTTTATTCTACATTCTTATAGTTGGCGGATTTATTTCGCTGATGTTTTTTATTGTAAAAAAAGGAGAGCCTCAGGAGGTTTTTAAAATTTCCAAAGTTATTTCTCCTCCAACAACAAGCGGATACGATCAGGTAAAAGATGCCCTTCATCACAACATAACAAATCCGCTTGCTATTTTATTGTTGCAGATCATTACCATTATTATTGTAGCAAGAGTTTTTGGTTTTCTTGCAAAAAAGATAGGGCAGCCAACGGTTATCGGAGAGATCATTGCCGGAATTTTTCTCGGTCCTTCTTTTATCGGAATGTATTTTCCTGAATTTTCAGGATTTCTTTTTCCCAAAACATCTTTACCCAATCTTCAATTTCTGAGTCAGATAGGCCTTATCTTTTTTATGTTTATTGTAGGAATGGAATTAGATCTTAAAGTGCTCAGAAAAAAAGCGCACGAGGCTATGATCATTTCTCACGCAAGTATTATTTTTCCGTTTGCATTGGGAATGGGTCTTGCATTTTTTATTTACAAAGTATATGCGCCCGCCAATGTAAGCTTTCTTTCATTTTCACTTTTTACAGGCATTGCCATGAGCATAACAGCCTTTCCTGTACTTGCGCGCATTGTGCAGGAGCGCCAACTTACAAAAACACGTGTGGGCGCCATTGCAATTACCTGCGCTGCTGTTGATGATATAACTGCATGGTGCATTCTTGCTGCTGTAATTGCAATTGTAAAAGCAGGCTCAGCCCTGAGTTCTTTCTACACCATTCTCATGGCAATTACTTATGTAATCTTAATGCTGAAAGTGGTGCAGCCATTTTTAAAACGTGTTGGTGATATTTATTCTCACCAGGATACCATGAGCAAACCTGTTGTGGCCATATTTTTTGTAACACTTTTATTATCTTCCTGCGTCTCAGAAATTATTGGAATACACGCTTTGTTCGGAGCATTTATGGCAGGCGTAATAATGCCGCAAAATTTAAATTTCAGAAACGTATTCATAGAAAAAGTAGAAGATGTTTCTGTAGTTCTTTTGCTTCCGCTCTTTTTTGTTTTTACAGGCTTGCGCACGCAAATAGGTTTGCTTAACGATGTTGAACTCTGGAAAGTGTGCGGATTAATTATTCTTGTTGCCGTTACCGGAAAATTCCTTGGAAGCACTATAGCCGCAAAATTTACCGGACAAAAATGGAGGGAGAGTTTAATTATTGGCGCCTTAATGAACACGCGTGGGTTAATGGAACTGGTAGTTTTAAATATAGGTTTTGACCTGGGCGTATTAACACCACAGGTTTTTGCAATGATGGTGATCATGGCGCTCGTTACCACTTTTATGACGGGGCCTTGTCTTGACCTCATCAATTATTTAATGCCTGAGAAAAAACCTGATTCTGCAAACGAAGAAATAAATAAATACAGAAAATATAAAATACTTTTTTCTTTCGGAGATTCTGAACACGGTAAAAGTATGGTAAGGCTTGCCAATAGTTTTGTAAATAAAAATCAGCAAAACACGCTCGTTTCCGCCTTGCATATGATTCCCAGTAATGAGCTGCATCAATACAACATTAAAGAAGTAGAAAGAGAGAATTTTAAACCCATAAAAAAAGAGGCAAACAAATACGATCTTACTATTCAGACATTGTTTAAACCCACGCTTGATTTTGAAAAAGAAATTCTAGAAACTGCCAACGAAGGTGAGTACGACCTGCTTATAGTGGGAATGGGGCAATCTATTTACGAAGGAAGTTTTCTCGGAAGACTGATCGGCATCACCTCAAGAATTATCAATCCCGAAAAACTTTATAAATCCATTACCGGAAAAGAAAAAATAACTGAAGAGAATGGGTTTGATGACCGCACCAACAACATTATCCGTTCTACCAAAGGCGCACTCGGAATTTTTGCAGATAAAGGACTAAAGAAGGTGGATGATGTAGTAGTGATCATCTCAGAAAATGAAGATGAATTTTTATTATCCTACGTACAAAAACTCATTCACAACAACGAATCAAGAGTTGTAATGATCGATTACAACGAAAAAATAAAACAGAATGCAGGTTTTAAAGAAAGCGTACGTGCAATTGAGCAAACAGCCCCCAACCACATTGCATTGTTCAGCACAGACAAACTGAACCAAAAATTCTTTACAAAAATGGATCTGCTCATGGTAAGCCTTGATACCTGGAAAAAATTAGTTGAAACAAAACCAGAATGGATGGTGTACGTTCCTTCTGTTCTGATTTTAAAATAGGCATTTGTTGGCGGCAGCAAATTATTATCTCCTTTGTTTCATAGTCAAAAGGCCGGGTGTACATTGGTAGCCACGAATAATCACAAATTTGCGCTAATAATTTAAAGGCGACAAGAACACTATTTGCGCGAATTCGTGCCATTAGCGGCGCAAAAAAATCTGCATAACTTAATTTCATTTACCCGTTTCTCACTGCCACTCCTTTAATTGTTAAATAAACTCAAAATCCAGCCTTGCTGCTGTTTTTTTTGGCGGATTGGAAATTTAGCCTACCTTTGTTTTATGTAGTTGACTACATAGTTAGCTACGTATATTTTTAAAAAGACACTTTTACCGTTGAAAAGCAGGTAAGAAAAGAAAAAGGATCACAGTAAAAAACAAAGAAAATGGAAACCTTAACTTTGCAAAACGTAAACACACGCACCATGAAACCTGAATTGGAGATCATTGATTACCTGGCAGAACATCAGCCGGCTTTCAGCGCATTGAACATTGCGTGGATAGAAAAAAGTTTTGTGGTAGAAGAAGTGGATAGAATTGTATTAGGCGATCCGGAGAAATACATTTTAAGCAAAGGCGGCCAGATCATAATGGCGCAATACGAAAATGCAATTGTGGGAACTGTTGCTTTGAAAAAATTAAACGACACCACATTAGAGCTTACTAAAATGGCGGTAGATGAAAATTACCGCGGATTAAAAATAGGATATCATTTAGGAGTGGCGATTTTAGAAAAAGCAAAAAACTCTGGCGCCAAAAAAGTTGAACTCTTCTCAAACACAAAAGGTTCTGCTATTGCTATTTTACTGTACAGAAAACTCGGATTCAAGGAAATTCCACTCGGAGAAAAAGGTTACGACAGGGCAGATATCCGCATGGAAATATCTTTTGAGTAATGAAATGTAATTGGTGGTAATTTGTTGTAATTGGTTGTAATTGGTTGTAATTGGTTGCGCACTTATTTAAAATGAAATGTGCAGCCTTACAACTCACGCCTTATACTTATCCCTATAACTTATACTACCCAAAAGCTTCCTTACATTAAAACACCATGTTCTCACTCCCTTCCTCAGCAAAAAAACAACTGCCGTACATAGCGCTGGCATTTGTATGCGTATTCTGGGGCACTACATACCTTGCAATGCGCGTGGGCCTGCGCTCCATTTCTCCGTATTGGATCATGGGCCTGAGAAATTCTGCAGCGGGAATTATTTTAGTTTCTTATTTTCTTTTTAAAGGACATAAAATTCCAACAGGTGCTTCTTTAAGAAGAATTTTAATAACGGGAATAATAATTCTTTTTATAGGAGGCGGCTTACAGGCCTACGCTGTTCAGTTTTTGCCAAGCGGTTTGGCTGCTTTAATTTTTTCTCTTGTTCCGTTTTGGATTCTCTTAATTAATTTACTCATCAATCCTTCTGAAAAAACAAACGCAACTATTTTAAGCGGCCTTGCTTTGGGTTTTGCCGGGCAGTTATTTGTTTTCTTAGGTCACCTTAATGATTTCGGAAAAATTTCCGGCCTGCAGGGTTTGATCGCAATAATTTTTGCCACTCTGTTCTGGTCGCTGGGAACTGTTTACGGAAAGAAAAAGAAACATGATGCGCACCCACTGTTTGCTGCCGGAATTCAAATGTTTGTTTCTGGATTTATGTTTGATGGTGTTGCTTTTTTCTCGCACGGGAAATTTTCTGTTGCAACAATTCCGCACGAGGCATGGATTGCTTTGGTTTATTTAACCGTTGTTGGTTCGTTAATGGGTTATAGCGCCTACATTTTCGCGCTAAGCAAATTAACGGCTACAGAAGTTTCAGTTACTGCTTATGTAAACCCGATCATAGCAATTATTGCGGGTACTGTTTTATTGGGCGAAGAATTTACGGTTTCAACTTTTGTTGCACTTGCATTAACAGTTGCGGGTGTTATTCTCATCAATAAAAAAATACACAGCAAAAAAAAGAAATTAGGGACTGTTTAAAATTTGAATTTTTTTAGGCGAAGAAAATTTGCGAAAAAAGAATATCTTTGAATAGCACTCTAAAAACCCTTAAAATGAACTTACTTGAAAACGATGAAATTCTTGAGATCTCTGCAAGACTCAAAGAAAGTATGATTGATTTTATTTCTGAAGATGTTTCTTATTCGGTAAAAGAAGTAGATGAGTGTATGTTGATCCTGCATGATTTTCTGAAACGCATGTCAAATTCAAAAACAA
>JACMLS010000523.1 GCA_014379485.1 Bacteroidia bacterium
GCTGTTTCTTGGGGCAGGAAGTGTAATCCATGCGATGGGTGGCGAACAGGATATCCGCAAGATGGGTGGATTGAGGAAGAAAATGCCCGTCACTTATTTCACATTCCTGGCAGCCACACTGGCAATAAGCGGAATTCCTCCGTTCTCAGGCTTCTTTTCTAAAGATGAAATTCTTGCGTATGTGTACGAAAAGAGTCCGCTAATGTGGTTCCTTGCATGTATAGCAAGTGCATTCACCGCGTTTTATATGTTCAGAATGTTGTTTCTTACTTTTTGGGGAGAGTTCAGAGGCACACATCATCAGCAAGAACATTTACATGAGTCGCCAAAATCAATGACTTTGCCTTTGGTAATACTTTGTGTTTTAACTGTTGTGGGAGGTTTTGTTGGTTTGCCCGAAGTTGTTGGTGGCCATCACTGGTTAGATGCCTGGTTAAAACCCGTTATGCTCAGAAGCGTTGCTACATTGCCAGAGCACTCAAAAGAAATTGCATTGATCGTTACTGCTGTTATTGTTGCTGCAGGAACAATTTACATTACCTGGTTAATGTTTGTAAAATACAAAGTGCGTCCCGTAGAAAAAGAAGAACAACTTCGCCCCTGGCAGCGTTTAATTTTTAATAAATACAAAGTAGACGAATTGTACGAATCTGTTTTCAGAAAACCGCTTGATGCAATTTCAAAAGGCATGGAGTGGATTGATAAGAAAATTTTAGATGAGGTAGTAAACGGAGTTGGCACAAGTGTAAACTGGGTAAGCGGAGTTGTAAAATTAGTACAAACCGGAAACATAGGCTTTTACATTTTTGCGATGGTAATGGGAATTATTTTAATAATATTTTTCGGAACAATAAAATAGCGAAACAACAACAAACGAATTAACGAGTAACGACGAACGATTTTTATGCTCATAGGTACATTAATAATTTTACCACTGATTGCTGCCATTCTTGTCTGGATGATGAAGGGGCAAATGGCACGCACTGCAGCTTTAGGTTTTTCTATTGTTGAGTTCGCGCTTTCTGTGGTTACATTATTTCAGCTTAAGCACAGCCCCTCTGACCCCAGAAAATTCCTTTCGCTTGATTGTACATGGATTGAATCTATTGGCGTAAAATTTTCTGTGGGTGTAGATGGAATAAGTATGTTGCTTGTTTTACTCACCACATTTTTAGTTCCGCTCATCATTCTTTCTTCTTATAAAAACACTTACGAAAAACCAAATGCGTTTTACGGATTAATGATGTTAATGCAAATGGCACTCGTTGGTGTTTTTGCAGCGCGCGACGGATTTTTGTTTTACATTTTCTGGGAGCTTGCCTTAATTCCTATTTATTTTATTTGTTTGATCTGGGGCGGAGAGAACCGTGGAAAAATTACTTTCAAATTTTTTATCTACACATTGCTTGGCTCTCTGTTCATGCTCGTTGCGCTGATCTTCCTTTACCAGAATACCGGAATTGACGGAACAGGTAAATCGTGGGCACTTGAAGAGATTTATAAAGCCGGAAGAAGTTTATCAATGGAACATCAAACTTATGTTTTCTGGTTTATCTTTTTGGCCTTCGCAATCAAAATGCCTGTTTTTCCTTTTCACTCATGGCAGCCTGATACGTATGTAAATGCTCCAACGCAAGGAACCATGTTGCTCTCTGGTATAATGCTTAAGATGGGAACTTTTGGTATGATCCGCTGGCTGCTTCCTGTTGTGCCCGGTGCTTGCGAAAAATATGCGCCAATAGCAATAGGCTTATCTGTTGTCGGAATTCTTTACGCATCCTGCATCGCTATTGTACAAAAAGATTACAAACGATTAATTGCTTACTCTTCTATTGCACACGTTGGTTTAATTGCAGCCGGAATTCTTTCTTTTAATCAGCAAGGAATTCAGGGAGCGGTTATTCAAATGCTCAGTCACGGTGTAAACGTTGTTGGCTTATTTTTAATTGCAGATATTTTATTCCGTCACCTCGGCACAAGAACAATTTCTGAATTAGGAGGAATTAGAAATGTCAATCCAACGTTTTCTGTTTTATTTTTAATTGTCTTGTTAGGATCTGTGGCACTACCGCTTACAAATGGTTTTGTTGGAGAATTTTTATTGCTGGCCGGAGTTTTTTCTTTCAGCAAAGTCATTGCTGGTATAGCAGGCTTAACCGTAATACTTGGCGCAGTATACATGTTGCGTTCATACCAGGGTATTATGCTGGGTGAAGCAAATGAACTAACAAAAAAATTCGGAGAGATCGCAAAAACAGATAAAGCAGTGCTGGTAATTGTTTGTATAGTTATAGTTGCTTTTGGTGTTTATCCAAAACCACTGAACGATCTTGCAGAACCCGCAGTAAAATTATTGCTCGACTCAATAAAAAAATAAAAGTAATCGTCATATCTCGACGGCGCTCGATATGACAAAAAAAATTATATGATCGCATTGTTTACTATAGCAGGATTGGGAATTTTAGCATTGCTTGCTGAGATTTTTAAATTCCGCAAACTTTTATCTTTCGCAGTTCCGATGGGTGTTCTTGCAGCTTATTGTCTTAATTTTTATGAATGGAATCATCCGATAAGAATTGAGCAATTTGCAAACATGCTGCAGTTTGGTAAATTGGAACTTGCTTTTAGCGGAGTACTTCTGGCAACTGCTTTTTTCTGGTTCATTTTTGCAAACGATTATTTTGAAAATGAAAGTTCTTCTGCAGATCATTTTGCCTTAGTGTGTTTTGCACTCACAGGCGCTATCATGTTAGTTTCTTATACCAACATGACCATGTTATTTTTAGGTGTAGAAATTCTTTCCATTCCACTTTATGTAATGGCCGCCTCGCGCAAGTCAGATATTTCGAGCAACGAGGCAGGATTCAAATATTTTTTAATGGGTGCATTTGCAAGCGGATTTTTACTTTTTGGTATTGCACTTGTTTACGGTGCAACCGGAAGTTTTGATCTTGCAACCATTGCAGACAGCGTAAGAATTATGTACGCGGCAAATGCAGTTCCCGGATTTTTATACGTTGGTGTGTTAATGATGCTTATTGCAATGTGCTTTAAAGTTGCAGCCGCACCGTTTCATTTCTGGAGTCCCGATGTATATCAAGGTTCGCCAACAGTGGTTACTGCTTTTATGTCAACCATTGTTAAGACTGCGGGTTTTGTTGCATTCATGCGTTTGTTTAACGGTTGTTTCTTTTCGGTTTCAGATAAATGGACTTTGATACTCGCAGTAATTTCTGCTGCATCACTTGTAATTTCAAACATCACAGCAGCTTCTCAATCCAACGTAAAAAGAATGCTGGCTTATTCAAGCATTTCTCATGCGGGCTTTATGTTAATGGCAATCATTGCAAATTCTCAAACATCTACACCTGCAATTTTATATTATTCGTTGGCCTATTCAATCAGTTCTATTGGAGGATTTACAATTCTCTACAATCTCACAAAAGGAAAAGAAGGTCAGGAAACTTTTGATCTCTTTAATGGGCTCGGAAAAAGAAATCCAATGATCGCCGCCTGCATGGTGGTCATTCTTTTATCGCTTGCAGGCATTCCGGTAACATCTGGTTTCTTTGCAAAGTATTATGTGCTGGCAGGTTTAATGGGTAAAGGATTCGGATGGCTTATTGTTTTAGCGATAGTAATGTCTGCGGTGGGTGTTTATTATTACTTCAAAATAATAATAGCCATGTACTTTAAAAAACCTGATATTGAAACGCCGGTTGCATTTGAAAGCTCACACGCCGCACTCATTGGCATTACAACTGCGTTTACTATATTGCTCGGGTTTGTTCCGCAATATATTATAGGAATGCTGAGTTAAATTTCTCTTTTATTTTTCTGTTTTCTTACTTTCTTTCTCCTTATCAAATCAGAAATCGTATTTTTACTGTGCAACAGAAAATTAAAATTCCGCTTATGAAAAGTATTTTAAACCCAAAAATTTATTTTTTATTCGTATTTGTATTTTTTTGCGCTTCAACATCTTCCGCACAAAAGAAAGCCGGTGCTGTTGTGCAAAACAACATGCACTCTGACGAGGAAACAAAACTCCTTGCACTTATAAATGAAATGCGTAACGATCCGAAAACTTTTGCATCGAACAATAAAAATTATCTGGAAAAAAATTATCCTGAATTTTATCTTAGGTTAACTGCTTCTTCAAAACTAGAACCTTTAACAGAAGAGTGCAGTTTTGTAAATGTTGCGCGTGGCGTGTTGACCAAAACAAAATTTGCGCCTTGTAATTTACCGGGGGGCCACACACTTGCCCCGCTGCTTACAGATGAAAGTAAAGGAGATTTTTCTTCTTATTCAGACCTTCAGCTTATGTGTGCAGTGAATTTTAATTTATTGGAATCCGACCCTAATTACATTGGTATTTGTCTTGTAAGAAATAAAGGCATTGTAATTACATTAGGAAATTACCAGGGAGAAGAGCACACCTATCATGCAGAAATTAAAGCGTACAAAGCAGAGCTTGCAAAAAAGAATATTTATTTGTTTCAGCACATGGAGCCGGCTATTGAGCGCAATCTTGTATTGATGATAAACGGAGAACGCCAAAAAAATTCTCTGCCTGCACTTAAACACATTCGTCTTTCGTCAAGCAGTGCAGCGGCCGGAAAACATAATTCGCTTTACTATAATGAGCCTTCTTTCGCTTTAAAAGTTTCTGATACCGCCGGGGCCCTCACTTCAAAATCAGCAAAATTTGCAAGCGAACATTCTGATTTTATTTTTAAAGGTCATTACAAAAAACTCACTATAATGGAACATATTGTTGATACGGTAAGCCTTGCAAAAGAATTGTTCGATCTCTTCATGGCTTCAGAAAAAAAATCGAAACTTTTATTGATGGATAAGCAAACTGAAATTGGTTTGAACGTAAATTCAAGCGGAAGCAATTTTTGTTTATTTGCTACTGTAGCATTTTCAAAAATTCCGGAGGTGAGTGCGCTTACCAATAAAATTCCGGTAGGAGATGTGGAGCCAGAAGGTACTTTTACTTACAAGGTAAATATGGAAATACTGCGGCTTATAAATGAGTTAAGACAATCAATAGGTGTAAAGACCATTGTAAATTATAATGTAACAGAATGCGCGGCTTTGTTTCATTCTAAATACATGGCAAGGACCGGGCATTTCTCTCACGTAGAAACAACGCCCGGCTACGAAGAGTTTTACCACAGGATAGAAAAGTTTATGGGAACAGATATTAGTGGCGTTAACACAAGAAACCTTAACGGGCATTTGTCTGAGAACATTGCCTGGTTCAGCGAGCATTATTTTACCGGAAAAACATATAAAGAAATTGCTTTTCTTGTATTTGATGCCTGGAAGCATTCTAAAGGCCATTATTATGGGATGACGAATGACCAGATAGATTACGGTTCTATTGGCACAGTATTGATTGCAGGTGGAACAGGTGGTTATTTTACTTTTAACGGAATGAAAAATAAACTGAAGTAAAATTTAAATTTGACTTATGAAAAAAACAATTTTCTCAAAGAACAATTTTCTTTTTTTAATTGCGCTTACTTTATTTTCTGTACAGCAATCTCTTGCGCAAAAGAAGACGCCGGTTAAAAAGCAAACAGTTGTTGCTCCTGCCAACACAATGCATTCTGCCGAAGAAGCAAAACTTTTTGCCCTGATAAATGAAATACGAAACGACCCTCAGAGTTTTGCATCTAACAATAAAAGTTTTATCGAAAAAAATTATCCTGAATTCTATTTGAGGCTAACAAGTTCTTCAAAGCTAGAGCCTTTAACAGAGGAGTGTAATTTTGCAAACGTTGCACGCGCTGTCTTAAGTAAAACAAAATATTCGCCTTGTCATTTACACGGTGGCCACACAATGGCCCCCTTGCTTACAGATGAAAGTAAAGGAGATTTTTCTGCTTACTCAGACCTTCAGTTAGTTTGTGCAGTAAATTTTAATTTGCTGGAACCGGACCCTAATTACATTGGTATTTGCCTTGTAAAAAACAAAGGCATTGTAATTACAGTGGGAAATTATGAAGGAGAAGAACATACCTATCACGCAGAAATAAAAGAGTATAAAGCGGCCCTCGCTAAAAAAAATATTTATTTGTTTCAGCACATGGAACCTGCTATTGACAGGCAGCTTGTTTTGCTTATTAATGATGAGAGAAAAAAAAGAGGATTGTCAACTCTAAAACGTGTTGCCGGCTCAAAGGCAAATACCACAGCGGGTATGTACAATTCACTTTACTATAATGAGTCTTTGTATGGTTTAAGGGCAAATGATACAGCCGGAGCGCTGAAATCTAAATCAGGAAAATTTGCGCAAGAGCATTCTAAATATAATTTTAAAGGCTTTTATAAAAAACTTACTGTACTTGAGCATATTGTAGACACAGTTACACTGGCAAAAGAATTGTATGGTTTGTTTCTTGCATCAGAAAAAAATTCTGCATTTCTTTTTGATGCGAAACAAAAAACGATTGGGCTTAATGTAAACTCAAGTGGAAGTAATTTTTGTTTGTTTGCCACCATAGCTTTTAATAAAGATGCAGAATCGGTTACCACAGAAGAAATGCCAAAACCCCTGGGGCAGGTAGAAGTTGTGGGAAGCGATATGTATAAAATAAATAAAGAAGTATTGCGCTTGGTAAATGAGCTGAGAGCGTCTAAAGGATTAAAGCCAATTACAGATCATCCGGTAACAGAAAGCGCTGCCTTTTATCATAATATACACATGTCAAAAACCGGCAGCTTCTCTCACAGCGAAAGCAATCCGGGTTATGAAACTGTAGGTAAAAGAGTAAATAAATTTATAGGAGAAGAAAAATGGTGGACCGTGGTAGAAAACATTTCCTGGTTCAGCGATGGATATTTTGGCAATAAAAGCGTTAAAGAAATTGCATTCATCGTGTACACAGAGTGGAAAGAATCTCCGGGCCACTATGCAAATTTTATAAACCCAAATACCAATTACGCTTCGTGTGCAGGAGTGCTGAGCGGGCGCGGTGCGTATTTTACTTATGTGGGTATGCAGAAGGATTAAATAATAGCATTACCTAATAAACACTTTTACAATTCTTAAAGATCATCTTCTTTGCTTCTTCCGGTAAAAACCGGAGCTTTAACCCGATGAATGTAAACATCTATTAGTTTAATGCTGTCTTGATTTTTACAACTTCCGGTTTCTAAATATTTTTCCAACTCATTCTCGTCAATATCGCCTTTTAAGCCCATCATTATGCCGGTAATTTGATACGGATCTCCTCTCATGTCAAATGAATATCTGCACCACAAGTCCAAATAAAAGCAGTTGCCCTGATTTTCTGAGATCCTCCTATAGAAATTCTTAAAAGTGCTATCAGTCTTTTCAAGTTCACTAAAGGTAAAATAATGGCCTACGTCTTTCCAGCTTCCGCCGTTGCGCGATATTATTCTTCTTTTTGCTGGTTTAGATGAATATTCAGATACAAACTTTCTGTCAGAAATTAAATGTTTAGTAATTGGCGGAATGTTCTTTAACATCATTCCTTTTTTAGCATGACGTTTAAAGAACATCATTGCAGCAACACACCTATGGTAATTGCTATACGAGCTGTCGTTAACTATTGTTAGCCAAAAATCTGATTTTTCAGATACCGTGCTGTCCAGTAAAGCAATAACTTTTTCTAATTCGTTATTGTCAAGCTTTCTATCCTGAATTTGCTTAAAATTTTCAGGTAAATTATTATTCTCTTGCTTTTGTTTGCAGCTAAACAATGCAAATAGAAGTAATAATACATTCAGGTGGTAGGTTAAGTTTTTAAGCATTTCACTTAATTTTTAAATTCTTGTTTTTAAATCTTACCATCCAATCAAATTTAACCAATAAATTTGCAAGGTTCAGAACAATTTTCTCTTTTTAAAAAAACGTTGTGAGCGTTTGGTTACGTTTTACTTAATATCCTGAATTTATAATGGAAATACCCTTAAAAGTTACTGTAACTAAAGCGTAAAAATCCGTTTTATAATTATGCGATTTATCATTTTTGTTGTTGTACTACTTTTATGTGTTTCTTGCTCAAAACCCGGAAAATTTTATTTGAATGGTTGTTGGGTTCGGGAAATACACACAGCAACCCGTGGTGTTCAGAAATCTACTTTATGCTTCTTAAACGATTCTACTCTAACGATTGATAGCACTATCTATAAATATATTACGAAAGATTCTCATTATGTTGCTCAGGATTCTCTCATTATCATCACAACCGGGAGGCCCATAGTAAATATGTACAAAATAATAAGTTACTCAGAACAAGAATTAATAATGGAAGAATTAAATAGTGCATGGTATACACAGGATCCATCAGATCATTTTATAGTTACTTTTAAAAGATCTAAAGAGCAAGCAACCGCCAATTGATATGAGAAACAAAAACGCTATAGTATTATTTTTATTTGGTTCTGTCTTATTACTTCTCTCATGCAAAGTAATTAAGAATATTAAACAATCGCGGCAAACGATTGAAGATGAATTTGTACTAATTCCTGCAGGAGCAATAGATATGGTAGACAGACCACAGGACAGTCAGGTCTTTGAATACGAACTTAACTTGCACAGAGATCCGGGGGTTAAAGCCGACTCGTTCTACATGTGCAAATTTGAAATTACCAATGCTCAGTACAGAGAATTTTTATGGGTAATTTCAAGACAAAAAGATACTGCCATGCCTTATCATCAGTTTTCAAAGTCTGGCGATACTGCGTATTACCGTAACATGAAATTAGATTCAGCTGTTTGGGTGCGTCCGCAAAATTTTAGAAAAGAAGCTATGTATTACTATTACCTTCAGGCGTTTCCTGAATATTATTTTGCTCATCCTTTCTATAGTGATTATCCTGTTGTTGGAATTACACACGAGCAAGCCGTAGCATATTGCGAATTTAAAACTGAAATGTATAATAACTATTATAAAAGAAAATATAAAAAAGTAATATTCAGGCTACCCACTAAAATGGAGTGGGAGTTTGCAGCA
>JACMLS010000524.1 GCA_014379485.1 Bacteroidia bacterium
AATCGGATTTCCTTTGTATTGGGCATTAAAGAGCAAGAATGTTGACAATAAAGTTTTGTTTCCAATAGTATACAGCTTTAATAATCCTGAGAGAAGTTCACTTACAATTTTTCCGCTATTCTCTTACGGACATACAACAGATTCAAGCAAAAGTCATTTGGCTGTAACACCTTTGTTCTGGCATGTAAAAAATGAAAATGAAGTAAGTAATGTTCTGTTTCCTGTTTTCTGGAATCATACTGAATATTTAAAAAACGATACGATCAGAAAAAATCTACTGTTACCATTTTATTGGTCTTACAAAACTAAAAACGTTGATAACAAAATTCTGTTTCCGCTTGTTTACAGCTTCAGAGACACCAACAGAATTTCTCTGACGGCGATTCCGTTCTTTTCTTACGGTCATAATGCAGATTTCAGCAAGAGCCATTTGGTTGTAACGCCTTTGTTCTGGCACGTAAAAAATGAGAACGCGGTAAGCAATGTGCTTTTTCCCCTTTTCTGGAATCAAACTCAGTATGCAATAAATGATACGATCAGAAAAAACGTTTTATTCCCTTTGTATTGGGCTACCAAAAGTAAAAATGTTGATAATAAAGTTTTATTTCCTCTGGTATATAGTTTCAAGAATAAAGAAAGAAGTTCATTCACATTCTTCCCGCTATTTTCTTACGGACATAAAACTGATTCGAGTATGAATTATTTTGCAGCAAGCCCGTTGTTCTGGCACGTAAAAACAAAAGAGAGCGTAAACAATGTACTGTTTCCAATTTTCTGGAATCAAAAACAATTTCTGAAAGACGATACGATCAGGAAAACTGTAGCGTTTCCATTATATTGGGCTGTAAAAAGTAAAGAGGTTGATAATAAAATTCTTTTTCCATTGGTTTATAGTTTGAAAAACAAAGAGAGAAGCTCTTTTACTTTTTTCCCGCTATTCTCTTATGGACATAAAACTGATTCAAGCATGAATTATTTTGCTGCAAGTCCTTTGTTCTGGCACGTAAAAACCAAAGAGAGCGTGAACAATGTGTTGTTTCCTGTTTTCTGGAATCAAAAACAATTTTTGAAAGATGATACGATCAGAAAAACTGTTGCGTTTCCATTGTATTGGGCAACAAAGAGTAAAGACGTTGATAATAAAATTATTTTCCCGCTTGTTTACAGTTTGAAAAATAAAGAGAGAAGTTCTTTTACATTTTTCCCGCTATTCTCTTACGGACATAAAACTGATTCGAGCAAAAATTATTTAGCTGTGACTCCGTTATTCTGGCACGTAAAAACAAAAGAAAGCGTGAGTAATGTGTTGTTTCCTCTTTTCTGGAATCAGAAACAATTCTTGAAAGATGATACTATTACAAAAACCGTTGCGTTTCCACTTTATTGGGCAACAAGGAGCAAAGACAAAAACAACACAGTTCTGTTTCCGTTTGCTTACAATTTTAATAATGAAAAAAGGCATTCATTAACTGTGTTGCCGATTTTCTCTTATGGAAAATCTAAAGACTCAACAAAATCTCATTTAGTGGTTACTCCTTTGTTCTGGCACCTGAAATCTAAAGAGGGAATTACAAATTATCTTTTTCCACTCTACTGGAACCACACCGAATTTCTGAAAGATGATACTACGCACAAAACTATTGCGTTTCCGTTCTATTGGGCATCTAAAACAAAAGAGCATGATAATAAAGTTGTTCTTCCGTTTGTGTACAGTTTCAAAAATAAACACTACAATTCGCTTACGGTTTTCCCATTGGTATCAACCGGACACTCTCCAAACGGAGATACAAGTCATTTAATGATCACACCACTTGCAGGATTTTTTCATAAGCCCGAAAAATCTTCTGCATATTTCTTCCCTGTCTTCAACTACAAAAAAGAAAAAGACGAAACCCATTTCTCTGCTTTCCTTTTTGCGTTCAGACATACGAGCAGACCAAATTATTCAAAAACTTCTTTTATCTGGCCCATCTGCGAGAATCTTGTCGATTCAACTCATCACTCATTCAGAATTGCGCCAATCGTTTGGTCCAACAAAACAGATACATCTAATATGTTTTCCATTCAACCGTTTTTCTATACCTACAAAAGCCCTTCAAGAAAAACTTTTATTCTGAACTGGATTCTTTACAAACGCGATGAAAAAACAGGCGTTTCAGTTGCCAACTCAGTTTTGTGGAGAGCGTATTACAAGAAAAAATATGAAAACGGAGATCATGAAACGCGAGTAATGCATTTGCTATACGCTAACATACAGGAAAAAGGAAAAACAGAAAAAAGTATCTTACCTATTTTCCACAGTGTAAAAGATACTGTGGGGAATAAATCTCTTTCTGTTTGTTTCGGAATTTACAGTCACTCTAAAGAATACAAAGCTGAAATAAAAGATTTTTACGAAGAAGAACGCATTTTATGGTTTATACGTTTGCGTTCTAATTACAAACAATTGAAAGCCGAAGGTAAAGGAGATTTTTTCAGGAAGAAGAGTAAAACGGTTTAGGGATGGAAGAGGCAATTGGATACACAATTGGATTTGTCTTTAGGATTATTTTTGAGACGCTATGCCTTCATATCGGGGCAATTATAAAATTTCTTTTTCAGTTCAGACAAAAAACATATTCCGCAATTTTAAAAGAACAATCTACGATAAACCTTGGGGCCTGGATTTTTTCCGCACCGTTTCTATTGATAGCAATTACTTTTATAGTTATGTGCGTCTATTTTATTTATTTTGATCCTTCCTAAAATTGGAATTCATTCTTGAAATACTTTGTCAGATTCTGTTTTGTTTCATTTGTCTGCACTTGGGAGCTTTTGCAAAATTTCTGATTCGCAGGAAGAAGAAAAAATACTCAGAAATTTTAAAGGAAGATTCTAACGAAATGCGGGGAACGGGGATCATTCTTGGGCCTATTCTCACAGTAATTCTTCTATTCCATTTGCCACAAATATTAAATCACCAATAAATTGCAGCAAGCAAGGTATTCGCTACGCGACCAAAACTGACGCATTTTTTCTTGACTGTTCTAACCAACAGGTGATCGCTCCGCGACCAAATAACAACTGGTCGCGTAGCGATTACCTATAGGTACTGTACAAACGCAAAGCTTCAATTTCTGAGCTGGCCGCGTAGCGGATACCTAGATCGGCTCATGAAAAATATATCTTTCATCATATTCGACTTCAAATTCTTCGAGCCACTCTTTATATTCCTGAAGAAAACTTTTTTTGGAATGATGCTTTTTCTGATTGTTAATATAATTAATAATTTGCGGCACATCTGATTTGCGATAGGAAAATCCGCCATAGCCAGATTGCCATTCAAATTTTCCTTTTACTTTTTTACATTCATTGATCCATCTTGAGGAAGCAGATTTTATTTCCTGCAACAAATCAGAAACAGATTGATCCGGGCGCATATCCATAAAAATATGAATGTGATCCGGCATTCCGTTTATAGCTAAAAGCTTGTGCTTGTTTCTTTCGCTCTGAACTATTCCCG
>JACMLS010000525.1 GCA_014379485.1 Bacteroidia bacterium
GACGGAACTTTTAACGGAAAACCGTTGGATGCAGCAGTATTTTATTATCATTTATTTGCGAAGACGGTAGATGGAAAATCGCATGAGTTGAAAGGAAACATAAGTTTAATACGATAATCACATGAAAAAGAAAATTATTTTATCGCTTATTTCTTTTGCTTCATTGGCAACCGGTGTGGCACAGGATATTCATTTTTCGCAATTTAATTTTGCACCTATTAACCTTAATCCTGCGCAAGCGGGTGTACAGAGCGATTTTCGTACTGTAGCAAATTATCGTAATCAATGGAGCAGTATTGGAAACGGGTACAAGACAATGGGTGTTGCTGCAGATCTCAATATGTTTAAAAAACCCGAAAGAGCTGCTTATTTGGGAATGGGTCTTTCTATTTACAACGATAAAGGTGGAGACGGGCAGATGAGCACTTTTATGACACACCTTTCCGTATCAGGAATTGTGCCAATGGAAAAAAGTGTTTTTTCTGCAGGGCTTCAGTTCGGTTACAATCAAAAATCAATTACTTCAGATAATCTTCAATGGGAAAGTCAGTTTAACGGATTTAAATATGATGCCGCATTGCCAAACTACGAGTATTTTACAAATCCCAGTTTTAACTTTTTTGATATGGGAGGCGGAGTTAATTGGTATTACAGCAAATCAGAAGCGTACATGACTGCTAATGATGAGTTGAAAGCCAACGTTGGTTTAAGTTTTTCTCATTTTAACGGAGCGCGGCAATCTTTTAAAGATATTACCAATGAAAAATTGTATTCTAAAATTGTTTTTCATGGTAATTTTTCAATCGGATTAAAGAATACCAGCATGTGTCTTGTGCCAAGTTACATTGTATATTTTCAGGGCCCCAACAAGCAGATCAATGTTGGAAATCTTTTCAGGTACATCATTACAGAAGCTTCGCACTATACACATTTAAAAAAGGCCTGCGCTGTTTCTATTGGCGGATTTTATCGTATGGGAGACGCTTTTATTGCGCAAGCCATGTTTGAGTATGACAGGTACGCTTTTGGTGTGGCTTATGATATGAATACTTCAAAATTAAAAACAGCATCCAAATCTTTTGGTGGGTTTGAAATTAATTTCCGCTTTCATACATTCAGAGCTGTGGGGGCTAAATCGAGGATTTAAGGAAGCTTTGTTGCTGTATTTTATTTCTGAACATCTGTTTAAAACTCCCTTCTGAATAAAGGAATTTTCTTATTTTTGCTATTCTATAAAAAAACAAAAAATATGATCGATTTACATGGAATAATTTCAATATCGGGTTTGCCTGGTTTGTATAAAGTGGTTGCCCAATCTAAAAACGGGGTAATTGTTGAGTCATTAACAGATAAAAAGCGTTTTCCGGCATTTGCCTCTCATAAAATATCTTCTCTTGAAGAAATAAGCATGTTTACTTCTGGCGAAGACAAACCGTTAAAGGAAATCATGAAAGCGATCTTTGATAAAGAGAACGGTGGCCCTTGTATTGATCATAAAAAAGATGATAAAGAAGTAATTGCTTATTTTGAATCTGTTCTTCCGGATTACGATAAAGAAAGAGTATATGTATCCAATATGAAAAAACTATTCGGATGGTACAATCAGCTTCAGAGTACCGGAAACCTGAAAATGGAAGAAGATAAAACCGTTGAAGAAAAAGAAAAAACCACCAAGTTAAAGGAAGCTAAAAACACCAATATTGCTGAACTTAAAAAGAGAGAAAAAACAAAGGGTGCCAAAGTTCAGGCCGGCGTTACCAAAACAGCAGGTGTAAGAAAAGCAGGTTTAGCTTAATCCGGGTTTTATTCAGATTTCATGAATTCTATTGAGATTTCTATTACAAAAAAAAGAAAATTTGTTCCTGCAGATTTTAAAATTTCCGACTGGAAATCGCTTTCACCTTTTTACGAAGAACTGAATGCGCGCAAGCTGAGTTCTGTTGCAGATCTTGAACATCTTATTGTTGATCTGAGCGAACTCGATGCTGTTGTGAGCGAAGATGCAGGCTGGCGGTATATTAAAATGACCTGCGATACTTCTAACGAAAAGTTAGTGAGCGATTATACTTTTTTCATTTCAGAAATTTATCCGAACATTGCGCCCATTGCAAATGAACTGAATAAAAAAATATGCGAATCTCCTTTTGCAGGAGAGCTTAACAAAAGCAGTTATTTTATTTACCTGCGCGGAATGAAAAATGCCATTGATCTTTTTCGGGAAGAAAATATTCCAATCAGTACAGAAATAAAAAACGAAGAACAAAAATACGGAGCGCTTGCTGCGGAACAAACTATTTCGCAAGACGGAAAGGAAATTACGCTTCAGCAAGCCGCAGTGTTTTTAAAATCAAACGAGCGCGAAACACGTAAAGAAGTTTATTTAAAAGTTCAGGAACGCAGAAATAAAGACGAGCAGCAACTGAACGGGCTTTTTACAAAACTGATTGGCCTCAGGCACCAGATGGCATTGAATGCAGGCTTCAGCAATTTCCGCGATTATATGCACCGCGATCTTGGAAGGTTTGATTATACACCGCAAGATTGTTTTTCTTTTCATGAAGCAGTAAAAAATCACATTGTTCCTTTTTGTAAGGAGTTAGAAAAACAGAGAAAAGAAAAGCTTAATTACGATTCGTATCGCCCTTGGGACACAGATTTTGATGTGGAAGGAAAAGCGCCATTGCATCCTTTTACTACCGGCGAAGAGTTAACGCAAAAAACCATTCAGTGTTTTTATAAGATAGATCCGTTTTTTGGTGAGTGCATTGAGTTGATGAAAACCATGAAGCATCTTGATCTTGAATCGAGAAAAGGAAAAGCACCGGGCGGTTACAATTATCCATTGTACGAAACGGGCATTCCGTTTATTTTCATGAACAGCGCCGGTATGACGCGAGATGTAGTAACCATGGTGCATGAGGGCGGACACGCATTGCATAGCATTCTTACAAGAGATCTTCCGCTAACAGAAAATAA
>JACMLS010000526.1 GCA_014379485.1 Bacteroidia bacterium
AGCGGTGTTGGTGGTTGTATTTGTTGTGGTGTTTGTATTAGTGTTCGTACTTGTACCAGTTCCCATTCCCGTAACATTTACATTCATTCCAACATTTCCATCTGTACTTACCTGCGTATTTCCGCCAGATGAGGAATTTGTAACTCCGTTTGTTGTTGTGGAAGTAGAATAAGTAGTAGTAGTTGTGGTAGTACTTGTAGTTGTCATGTTTCCTCCGTTCATGCCATCGTTTACATTAATATTTAAACTAAGGCCTGTTCCGTTTACACCCATACTTATGTTTGCGCCCGTTGTTCCTGTACCCGTTCCGGTTGTTGTTGAAGTTGTGGTAACGTTGCTGTTTGTGTTTCCACCGTAACCGCTTGTGTTATCTCCTGTTCCAGTAGAAGTAGTAACTACATTTGTGGCCACTGTATTTGTAGTGGTAGTGTTTGCGTAAGTACTTGCACTCACTGGCCCCTGGCTCACAAATTTCCATTTGTAATTTCCTTTTCTGTCTTTTGCAACAGAAAAAACAAATTCTGTGTTACTCACTGCTTCACCGCCCCACATCATGGGAATGCTCTTATCGCAATCAGGAATTGATTGGTTGTCGAAAATTATTTTGGCTTTGTAATTGGCCGTATTCAACCCTGCCGCTTTTACATTTGTTTCAGCTGTTGCGTTCTGTTTAATTCCGTTAAGAATTAAGTAAAAGCGTTCTCCGCCTTCAGAAAACACTACTATACTGTTGTTTGTTGTCTGTGCCGCAAGATTGTATATGTTTACGAATGCTAAGGCGGCAATAATAATTAATTTTTTCATGGTTTGGTTTTTTTGTTTTTTTACAGCGCCCTCTTTTTTTGTTTTAATGAGCGACAACATCTGTAAAGCAAAATTGATTCCAATCGTGCCAAACTCATTTTTACTTTTAGGAAAAAAAAGGCGGTAGGTCTTGTATTTTTTTATGAAAACCCTTTGTTTTCAAGGGCTGCAGGGCATGTTTTATGAACTCATAAAATCCCCGAAAGTCAGGGCTGCTGCTGGTTTAACCGTTCTTCGGTCGGCATTAATGCTCCATTAAACGGACTCAGAATTTTTTGCTCTCCAGGATCCGCTGAACCCACCTCAGACTCATGAGTGTGACCGGCTTTTTGGTCAAGGCAATTTCTTTTGATAATTTTTTCTTAAGAGAATTTTTTGCTTCTGTATTTTCTTCTAAAGAATGCACGCTTGTCTTTACATAATAATTATAGAGCGCGTTATACATTTCACAAAGATCAAAATTCAGAAGAAATTTTTCTGCTTCAGGTTTCTTTATGAGAGCAAGTGCCTTATTAAAATCTTTTTCAAGAAAGCACAATCTTGATTTTATAACGAGTGCTTCTCCATAGCCAGTCTGCACATTATTATCATCTTTTACCTGTTTTAAATACTCGTCAAGTTTCTGTTTCAAAAAATCTGTTTGCATACCTAATGCGTTTGGCCAGGCCTCTGTATAGAGCATTGCTTTTTGTGTATAAGCATACACAAGTTTTGATGAATTCTTATTTTCCTTTAAGAAGGAAGCGTATGCGTCTACAATTTTATCTGCCTCAGTAAAACGTAAAGTGCTTCTTGTACAATTAAACATATTAAAGAAAAAAGATTCTGACCTGTACATTGCATACACATCAGGCCGGGCGGTTACATTATCCCAGAATTCTTTCATCATCTTATAAGCATCTTCAAACTCACAGCGGTTGTAATGATAAAAAACCGTCATTTGCCTGTAATGCATGTGCTGATACAACTGGTAATTTCTGCGATAAGAAACGATGGGCAGATGCGGATATTTTTTTATCAGCTCTCTCAGTTGTCCGAAATGCCGGCTGATTACCTGCATATCTTCTATATAATCAGAAGACCCGAGTTTGTAATAAAGCGAAACATGATGATAACACAGATCAAATCTGGGGTAATCTCTGTGTCGTAAAGAAATATCTTTCATTACCGCCAATTCGTTTTTTGCAAAAGAAATTCCTTTCCTGAAATTAATTTCGTAAATTTTTCTTGCCAGCGAAATTACGCGGTAAATATCTGCCTGTAACTCCAGCGCATCTTCCATGCGTTTATATAAAGCAACATTTCGCTCCAGTTTATTGAGCAGTTGATTACAGAAAATGAGATTGTCTATAATGGACGGAAGCAGTTCGAAAATATTTTTTTCCCAGCAGCTTTTTTCAAGAA
>JACMLS010000052.1 GCA_014379485.1 Bacteroidia bacterium
AACCACATCAATGAATATGTATTGCCCTGGTCATCGACACCAAATCCATTGAAGTTAATCGTGATAAAACCATTTTCTCCGATTTTTGCCCACATGTAATTTCCGAGCGGGTCTAATTTATTAATGTAAATGTCAGTCAATCCTGCAGAAACTAAATTTGCAGTGCCTGCTGAAGGATCAAAATCTGCTGTTCCGAAAAAGAATCCGGTTGTATAAACATTTCCGCTTGCATCTAGCGTAAGCCCTAATCCTTCGTCGTTATTTGCACCGCCCATTTTTTTTGCCCATGCAAAATTTCCTGCTGCTGTAAATTTATTTATGAAGATGTCGTAATTTCCTGAACTCAACAGAACAGAGCCTGTACCCGGATCAAAATCCAGTGAACTTGAATTGTAGTATCCTGTTGTATAAACATCTCCCGAAGGAGTTGTGGCCAAAGCCAATCCCAATACAACTGAGCTTGTGTTTCCGATTTGTTTTGCCCATACATAATTTCCTGATGAGTCAAGCTTGCTTATAAAATAGGTTAAGCTGCCTGAACTGTTTCCAAGATTTGCAGTGCCTGTGCCCGGATCAAAGTCAACTATTCCTTCAAATTGTCCGGTTGTATAAACGTTACCCGAAGTATCAACAGAAATATCGTTACCAATGTGGTCATTGCTGTTGCCGCCAAATTGTTTTACCCATACATATGAACCGGCAGCAGTTAGTTTACTTACAAATACATCTCCTCCGGCAGCGTTGCTTAAATTGGCAACTCCGGCACCCGGATCAAAATCAACTGTTCCGTGAAAAGTACCTGTTGTGTAAATATTACCTGCGGCATCAAAGGCAATGCCATTCGCTTGATCACCGGTTGTGCCACCCATTTTTAATGCCCACACAAAGTTACCTGCTGCATTCAGTTTACTTATAAAAATATCTGTACCTCCGGCAGATGTAAGGTTAGAGGTACCTGCACCCGGATCAAAGTCAACTGTGCCATTAAAATAGCCGGTGCTGTAAATATTACCTGCAACATCTGTTTTCACATCTGTGCACACATCTGAACCTGTACCTCCCAGATTTTTTGCCCATGCAAATGTTTGAGCATTTATTTTTGTAAATGTTGCCGAAAGCAGTATTGAACCAATGAGTAAAGTTTTTTTCATATTGTTTTAATTTTTATTTCTAACAAACGTAGAACTAAAAAAAAAGAAAACTGAGTTTACTTCAGCAACAGCCAATTGAATTCAGGAATGGATGGTACTCAGGCAGAAACCGAGGCTTCGAATTCTGCTTTTTTGTATTTGGAAAGTTTGGCCGTTAATCCGTTGCTGAGTTGTATGGAAAGATCGGATTTAGAATAATGCTTAAGATGTTCTTTATTGATGAGCCACGATTTGTGGACTCTTATAAATTGGGGAAGTGTTTCAACTACTTTTTCAAAGTGTTTAAGGTTTTTGCTGGCAACGTGTTGTTTTTCTGTAGTGTGAAGAATGCAATAAGATTCCTGTGCTTCCACGGCAACAATGTTTTTTACCGGAATGATGTGCTGCTGACCTTTATCTGTTACTACAATGTTCTTAAGTTGTTTTGTTTCGAGGGTATTGCTTAAAAGTGATAAACGCTGCGCCTGCTGTTCAATATTGCGTTGCCGCCTTACTTTTGCAACAGCAAGTTTCAGTCTTTCTATATCAACCGGTTTAAGTAAATAATCGATGGCAGAAATTTCAAAGGCTCTTATGGCATATTGATCGTATGCTGTTACAAAAATAATTTCAAAATCGATCGCTTTAAAAAAATTCACAATTTCATATCCCGCATAGTTAGGCATTTCTATATCTAAAAACACCAGGTCAGGATGTTCTTTGTGAATCATCTCAACTGCGCTCAGCACATTCTCACATTTGCCAATAACTTCAACCTCGGGGCAGAAACGCAGTAAAAGATTCTGAAGCACATCTCTTGCGCTTTCTTCGTCATCTGCTATAATGGCTCTGAGTTTATTCACCGGCTGTAAACTTAATTTTCTGTTTAGTGTAATTTGTTTTTAATTCAGCAATCATATGTTTTAATTCAGGAACGGATCAGAATTTGTGTTTTACAGGAATAATTACCCTTACCCTCGTTCCGCAAGCCTTGTTGTTTTCATAAAGATCTTCGTACGAATATCCGAATTGTTCTTCAAATACATTGCTCAGTATTTCAAATCGTTTCTGAATGGCTTTTCCTGAAAAAGACTCGTGTTCTGTACCCTGTCTTTGTTTTATCATACGGGCATTTTCGCGCCCAATTCCGTTGTCTGTAACAGTGCAGATCAGAAATTCTTTCAGCTCAAATGAAATGAACAGTTTTTTTTCTTTTTCTTTGTGAAGGAGGCCATGCACCAGTGCGTTTTCAATAAAAGGCTGAATCAGCATGGGCGGAATCTGAATATCTGAAATATTGTTTGTTGCGATTGTAAAACTAAAATCTTTTTTAAATCTCAGTTTTTCGAGCGATAAATAGAGTTCAAGCAATTTTATTTCCTGTTCAAAATCTATAAAATCCTTATCAGAATAACTGAGCGTTCTTCTTACCATATTTGAAAAGGTGGTAATGTATGAATAAGAATTTTCTACGTCGCCTTTTAAAATGAGATCCTGTATAGAGTTGAGAGAATTGAAAATAAAATGCGGATTCATTTGCGATTGAATGGCTTTAAGTTTAGATGCGTTCAGTTCATTTATCTGCTGCGATTTTCTGCGTTGAATATTGAGTTGCCAGCGGTAAATAATAAAAACAAGCAATAAAAATAATGCAATGGCAGAGGCAATGAACCACCAGCGAATATAAAACGGATGTGCAATACTGAAAGAATAGAATACCGGTTCGCTGAAAATGCCCTGGTTTTCTGCTTTTACCTGCAAGGTGTAATTGCCCGGGGCAAGCGCATTGTAAATTATTTTGTTTGATACATAATTGTTAATGTTCCAGGCCGGATCATAACCAAGCAGCCTGTAATAATAACGCATGGTTTCATGATTACGCAATGTTGGAGAGGAAAGCTCAAACTGAATTTTGCGCTGGTTACTGTTAAAGTTATTTTGTGCGGATGCGGGAATGGTTTCGTCATTAACGCGTACCTCGTTCAAGCGGATCAGGGGCGCTGGTTGATTGAGCTGTTTGTAACCGGGGTTGATCTGTTGTACACCACCTGTATGACTGACCCAAAGTTGATTTTCGTGAATGGTAAAATCAATTACCCGGTGCGCAGAGAAACCAAAAATGGTATGAAAAGAGGTTAGCAATGTACCGTTTGTGTTGAATTGAAAAAAACCATTGGAAGATCTTGCAATAAAATTGTTCTGATGAATCATAATTTTATTAAGGGCTTCCGGTGTGCCTGATACCATTGGTAAAATGCAATGGGTTACCAGCTTGTTTTCTACCTGCAGAATTCCGTTTTTAGAAGTAGAAGCGTACAGTTTGTTGTTGCTGTAACACAGATCCAGCGCAAAAATATCCTGGTTATTGTAAGTGATTTTTTCTGTTGTGCCCAATGAATCGATTGCCAAAAGACCGTCGGAAGTAGCCGCATACAATAATTGGTCGTGCGGGCTGAAGCCCAGCGAATAAATTCTGAGCGTTATTCCGGGCAACCTGTCTGCAGTGAATTTATTTTTTCCATTCCATTCACATTTTATGATGCCTTTGTTGGTGCCGATGTAAAATTTATTTTCAGAAACAAACACCGCATCCTTTAATGAAAAATCGGTTATTTTTATTGTTTCGCCAGATTGCTTGTTGTATGCCTGTATATCTCCGTCATCAAACACAATTAATTTACTTTTCAGATCTCCGTAAATGCCGTCTATAGGACGCGTGCCTTTAGTGTTAATAGTTTTAAACGTTCCATTAGTGTAGCTCATTAAATTGCCCTGCGTAGAGCCAAGGAACAAACCTTGTTCATTGGCTGCATAAAGGGCCGTTACCGGATCATCGCGAAAAGAGTTAATAACATCAGGAATCTTCAGATCCGGAACAACTAAAATTCCCTTGTCAAAAGTACTGAGCAGGGTATTGCCTTCGTTGTCTTTGTA
>JACMLS010000527.1 GCA_014379485.1 Bacteroidia bacterium
AACGGATTTCCTCTTTGTGTTCCGGTCATATTATAAGTGGGGTCAGTGTTATTGCTGCGGTTAGAAAGAATAGCAGACAAAGCGCCTTTTTCCTGCGCAAGCAAGATCGGGTTTACATATTGCTTGCTTACATCATCTAAATAATCTGTAAAGGTTTTTCTCATTCCCCATTCTAAACTTAAACCAACATTGCGCGACAGGTTTAATTTAGCACCAAGCCCGAACGGAATAGTAAATTGGGTGAGTTTGTATTTTTTTCTTTTAGTATCAAGCGATGTTCCTTGTCCTTCAGTTGCCAATGGCTGCAGTTCTATGTATTTTCCCTGGAATTCTGCCATTGGTTTGTGGTGCACAACGGCAAAGCCCAAAAAAACGTAGGGAGAGAAAAAGTGTTTACTGTTATTGATCCGGTATTCCCAAAAATTAAATTCTGCTACCCCGTTAAATTCTATAAGTTTGCTTTTAAAATTCAGATTTCGCATTAACTGGTCATCATCATCGCTCTGAGAATCGTCGCCCATAATGCTTCCGTAATTAAAACCCGCCCTGTAAGCAACCCTGTAATTTTGGTTAAAACGATAAAAAACCCCAAAAGCAGGTTTGGTCATGTTAAAATGTTTGCCAGGATTTAACTCGCCCAGGTAATAAGAGCCGCCAATCATTATTCCAATATCATGGCTTGAAACAACTGCTGTAGAACGAGTGGCTTTTTCCCTCTTAATAGTGGCTGATTTCAATGGCTTTTCCCTTCCTGAAACTAGGAAAATTTCCAAAACAAAAAAGAGAATTAAAAAATGCCGCATAATTTTAAGAAAGCCAAGTTACTGAATTAACGCAAATACCGCGCCTTTATTATACCACAAAGATCGGTATTTTGAGGGGAAAATACCTGAAATATGCGCCTTATCATTTGATTTGGGGTTTCGGCAGCCCATCTTTGCCTAAATTTGTAGTATATGCGTATGAGAGCAGCTCTTTTTTACTTCTGTTTCCTTTTCTTTTTTTTAGGAAAAAGTCAGCCCGTTTATTTTGAAAACAGGTACGGCTCTTCGTATTCAGAATCTTCGCAAAGTGTACAACAGATGGCTGATGGCTCAATTTACATTGGAGGTTATTCAGATTCTGTTTCTCAAAATGGCGTTTTTGATCCGAGCATTTCTAAATTTGACAGGTACGGAAACTGGTTGTGGACAAAACACTACAGCAGTCCGGAAAGTGATTACGGTTTTTACCTTTATGTTTTGCCAGATTCTAAAATTATTCTGGTTGGAGAAATTGGATTGGGCGGCGTAAACGGAACTGATGCACAAATAATAAAAACCGATTCATCAGGAAACCTGATCTGGAAAAAAACTTTTGGTGGCCCATATTCTCAAAGCATAGAATATGTAGATGCAACTGCAGATGGAAATTTAATTGCCTGCGGTTATACTTCTGATTCGACCGGTAATGATGTTTGGATTGTAAAAATGGATACGGCCGGAACAATTCTCTGGCAAAAAAAACTGGGCGGCCCTTTGGTAGATTACAGCGATTACATTAAACAAACGCCCGACGGTGGTTACATTTCTTCTGCAGTAACTTCTTCTTTTGGAGCTGGTGGAACTGATGGCTGGCTCTTGCGCCTTGATCAGAACGGAGATACTTTGTGGACGCGTACAAGTGGCAATCAGTATTCAGGAGGTTGCCAGGGTGTGTGTGCAACTACGCAGGGAGATTTTATTTTGTATGGCGAAGAAGAAACTTCTGCGGGCAGCTGGTTTAATTTTTTTATGACGAAGTATGATGCAAACGGAAATTTTATCTGGAAGAAAAATTTTGGCGGCTCAGGCAGCGATGCCATTTTTGATATGTTTGAAGCGCCCGACAAAGGATTTTATGGTGTGGGTTACAGCAACTCGTATTCAATGGGCCCGCTGAATTTAATTTTTTTTAAAACAGATTCAGTCGGCACGGTAGAGTGGAAGACCATTTATGGGAATGCAGGAATTGATATTGGTTATTATTTAATTCCCTCAATGGACAATGGTTTTTTAATTACAGGCAGCAGTAATTTGCCAGATGATCAGTATTATCTTTTGCATTTAGATTCTCTTGGCGGATTAACCGGCATCAATTCCCCTAAAATTCATGATTTTGATTTTTTTGTTTTCCCGAATCCGGGCCACGATAAAATTTTTATTTCTGTTCCCTCACAAAAAGGAAAACTGGAAGTTGAAATTTGCGATATGAACGGAAAGGTTTACATGAAACAAGACATCAATAATCCTGCAAGTTTTGAAATTCAAATTCCGCCTGATATTTCTTCAGGAATGTATTTCATAAAATTGAAATCTGAGAAAGGAATTTCAGTAAGAAAATTCATTCGTGATTGATTGTCATACTGAGCCCGCCTGTGCTGAGCGGTGTCGAAGCATCGAAGTATGACTAATTATACATAATAGGCGGAAAAGCCAGTCTCACTTCATTGTAATACGAAAGCTGTAAAATTTCAATACGCATGTAAC
>JACMLS010000528.1 GCA_014379485.1 Bacteroidia bacterium
AGGGGATCTATTTACAAAGGTAGCTTTCTAAGGTTCGGGTGGACAACACCCGAACAGGATATTGATGATGGTATTGAGATTAAGGACTTACGAAATTGAACCTTCAGTCCTTCAAGTCCCCCGTGTCCCTTTAAGTAAATTAATTCTTCACAAAAGGTGTAATAGAAAGTACGTTGTTTCTGAAATGAGAGAGCATGTAATCAGAATCGAGCGAAATGCCGTCGCCTGGTTTTGATTTTTCTTCGTTGGTCATTAATAGAATTAATTCGGCTTCAGATTTTTCTGCGTAGTCTACTGCTACTTTGCTGTAATGCTCTCCATCTTCTTCAAAACAACGTATAATTTCTCCCACATTATTTATTCCCATTTTATCAAAGAAAATATTGAGATGGTTGAGGCGGATCATTAATTTATTTAAACCGTAATCATCTGCATCGTACACCACACTTAATAAACGTATGGTTGCATTTCCAAAAAAACGCGAGAGGAACATGGCGTAACCTAATTTTAATTTGTTCTCAAAATTCAAATCTAAAGGAACAAGTATGGTGTTTATTTTATTAAAATCAAGGTCGGTTTTTAAGAAGAGAACGGGGCATACAGCGTTTGCAACAATGTAATGAGCGTTTGGGCCTGTGTAATTTTTTTTGTCATCAGACTTGCCCGATTTGCAAATAAAAATTACGGGGCTTGAGAGAGTAGAAGCGTAGTCAAGAATATTTCCGCCAACAGGTCCAAAAAAAAGTTTAACAACCAGGTTACATTTATCTGCATTGCGGTTCTGAAGAATTATAAGATCTGTCTCAATTCTTTTTCGTTCTGCTTCTGTTAATTTATCTGATGCAACATGAACCACATGTATGCTGGCTCTCATTTTATCATAAAGGTCAACAGCATTTTTAAGCGCATGGCGTGCGCTTTCAGAAAAATCGAAGGGAATGACAATAGTATGTTCCAAAAAAATAGTACTTTAAATGCCTAAACAAAGATAAAGTCCTATAGTTTAACCACAATAAAATTAGACAGAATTTACAATTATGCCTACCAACAATAGCAGAATACCCGAAACAGAATTGATTGTTACATCAGACAAAAGAGTGTACCACATTAACCTTAAAGAAGAAGATGTTGCAGATGATGTAATTGTTGTGGGAGACCAGGGCAGAGTGAGCGAAATTTCTGCTCATTTTTCTTCTGTAGATTTTAAAACCGAGCATCGTGAATTTGTAACGCATACCGGAACTTATAAAGGAAAACGCATCACTGTTCTTTCAACTGGAATAGGGCCTGATAATATTGACATTGTGCTGAACGAACTGGATGCCGCTGTAAATATTGATCTTGAAACAAGAATGATCAGGGAGAAAAAAAGAAAACTAAATATTATACGCCTTGGTACATCGGGCGCTTTACAAGAGCACATTCCGGTAAACGGGCTTGTTGTTTCTGAATATGGACTGGGGCTTGATGGACTTTTAAATTTTTATGATGGTTACAAAAGCATAAATGAAAATGCCATAAGCGACGCATTTATGAAACATACGGGTTGGACAGAAAATCTTCCATATCCTTATTGTGTAAAGGCAGATAAACAGCTTTTTGAAAAATTCAGCCAAGGAAATTTTAGCGGAATTACTGCCACAGCCCCCGGTTTTTATGGTCCGCAAGGCAGGCAATTACGTTTAAAACCCGCCAAACCTGACCTGAATGAGTTGTTAACATCCTTCAACCATGGTGGAAAACTGATCAGTAATTTTGAAATGGAAACCTCAGCGCTTTACGGTTTGGGTACCTTGTTAGGTCATAACTGCCTCACGGTCTGCGTTATCATTGCAAACCGGGTGCGTAAAGAATTTACTACAGACTATAAAAAGAGCGTAGAGTTATTAATAGCGCAATGTTTAGAACGATTAACAACATGATTGTTAAAATGTTCATTTCATCCCTCCCTTATTTCACCTAAAGCTCAGGTAAATTTGTAATACAGGTTCGGCAAGCCGTTTTTTCTTTGTAAAAAATTGCGCTGAATTTTATTTCACTAAACCTTGCTTTATATGAACACACATGAACTGAGTGCTCTTATTACTTTGCTAGATGACCCGGATGAGGTTATTTATACGCAGGTAAAAGGAAAGTTTCTTTCTTTTGGCAAGGATGTGATTCCGCATCTGGAAGCTGCATGGGAAGATTGTTATGATGAAATTCTGCAAAAAAGAATTGAAAGCATTATACACACCATTCAGTTCGAAG
>JACMLS010000529.1 GCA_014379485.1 Bacteroidia bacterium
ACTGTTAATGAAAATATTTTTATACACACCAAGATCCATATATTTTCCTGAAGCATCCATTTTATCAGTTAAAATGATTTTTATTTTTTTAGGAAGCAGCAGGTATTCCACCATTTGGTCTGCAATGATCTGCAGATCTCTCTGCATGTTTTTAGTATCGCTAAGCACTTTGTATGGATCGAAAAAATAGCTGAAAGGATAATTGTACAGCGTTGATTTTACGGGCAATTCTCTTTTTAGTTTGGAAAGATGAATGAGGATGTTCTCACCATCAAGATCAATTTGTTTATGGTCTTTTGAAAACATGCCAAGCAAATTTAATTATTTAACGGTCAAAAAAAAGTGATCAATAATGCGTGCCGTAATTCAATCTTAAAACAGGCCTTATAAATCTCAGATTTCGGTGATTAAAATTAAAACTTTCTGCCAAATGATTTTTTCTGTTTTTTACTGTATGACAAAATGAGTCGTACTGAATATGAAATATTGCCAAAATGAATTGATGATCGCAAATTTTTACTTTTCAACACGTTTGTTCTTTCCAATTCAATTTTCTACTTTTAAAACCTGATTTAAAATAATAAGAATGGCAATTTACAGATTTAGGGTAACGTTTGAAGAGTACGATGAGGTGTATCGTGATATAGAGATCCGCTCATCTCAAACGTTTAAAGATTTTCATATAGCAATTCAGGAAGCCATTAAGTTTGATAACAAACACGCAGCTTCTTTTTTTGTGAGTGATGATTATTGGAGAAAAGGATTAGAGATAACACTGCTTAAAGAAGATCTTGAAGACGGTGTAAAACTAATGGAGAGCACTAAAATTGTTTCGTGTGTAGAAGACCCGCACCAGCATTTTGTTTACGTTTACGACAAAGCGGCGGTGTGGTCGTTTAATATTGGTCTTATTAAAATAATTAAAGACGAGCCGAAAGGAATTTTGCCCTCATGCGTAAAAACAATGGGCACTCCTCCCAAACAATATAAAACAGATGCGCTTATTAAAGATGAAAACCTTGCTCCCGAAGTTGCAATGGCCGGCCTTTTAAAAGATCTTGACGATGAAGAAGCTTACAAGGTTGCAATAGAAAAGCCGGAAGAAATTCTTGACCAGGAAGAAGCGAAAAGTGTAGGCGATGAAGATGCCGGCGCAGAAGAAGGTTTTGAGGAGGAAGAAGGCGAGGGAGACGAAGAAGGATTTGATGCACCACCAGAAGGATTTTAGGAAGAACATTGATAAATAAAAATATTCGCGTAAAAAAAGAGAAAAGGTGATTTTTCTCTTTTTTTGTTATAAAGAATAATTAACGCCTGGCCGGAGGCCGGTAGATAATCGTCTCGCGGGACGCCCGACGAGCGTGAAAAAAAAGTATCTTTGTGAAAACAATTAAAATTTAATGAACAAGAAATTTGTAAATATAAAAAGGAGCTTACTTTCCTTCTTGTTTTTGCTCATTCTTGTTTTTCCAACAATTGAAAAAGGATTTCACGATTACGGGCATGCAGATGATGAGCATTGCGGCGATACCATTACCCTTCATTTTCATAAGGCAGAGCACGATTGTTCGCTTTGCGATTACCAGGTTAGTCCCGGTGTGCAAACAGAGCCTGAACTTTCTTTTTCTGTAAGATCAGAACAATTTATTTCCTTTTCTGTTGCTCCTGTTCAATCTGAATGTGGAGATCGTTACGGCCTGCTTTCTGCAAGAGGCCCTCCCACAGTTTAAAATAAGATCTAAAAATTAATGTTGTTTTTTCCTTACAGGAAAGGACTATTTCATTTATTATTCTTCATTATTTTAAACTTTTTTATTATGAAAAAAATAATTTCAGTCTTTTTTCCGTTTGTGGAAAAAGCAAAACAGAGACTTCCGCGCTCTCCTAAAAACATATTTATACTTTTTTTGTTGGGATGTATTTTACTTTCAACGTTTCATGTTAACGCTCAAACATCTTTAAAAGGAAAAATTACAGACAAAGAAACCAAAGAAGCAATTCCGGGCGCTGTCATTTCTTTTCCGGATCTGCAAAAACCACCGGTTTCATCGAAGTTGGACGGGACTTATGAAATAAAAGAACTGCCCAAAATAAAAACAATGATGCTGGTGAAAATGACAGGCTACAAAACCTATGTCGCAAAAATTGATCTTGCTGTTGTTTCTGTTTTGAATATTGAAATGGATACCTCAGTAATTGAAGCAGACGAAGTAATTGTTACAGGAACATCGCACGCAACAGAACTATTAAAAAATCCGGTTCCAATGTATATTATTAGTCCAGAATACCTGCTTCAGAATGCTGCTACAAATATTATTGATGCAATGATAAAAATTCCGGGTGTAAGCGCAGTTTCAACAGGTCCCAATGTTTCAAAACCTTTTATTCGGGGTTTAGGTTATAACCGCATTCTTACTTTGTTTGATGGTGTAAGACAAGATGGACAGCAATGGGGAGATGAACACGGAATAGAAGTTGATCAATATCTTGTAGAGAGAATTGAAGTGGTAAAAGGCCCTGCCAGTTTAATTTATGGTAGCGATGCGCTTGCCGGTGTAATCAATCTTCTGCCTGCGCATTCGGCTCCGGAAGGAATGATCAAAGGCGCCGTATTCAATAACTATCAAACAAATAATTTGCAGATAGGAAATTCAATTTCGTTAAACGGAAACGATAATGGATTTACATGGGGCTTTACTGCGTCACACAAGCAAGCATCAGATTATAAAAACAAGTACGATGGAAGAGTTTTTGGAACCAAGTACAACGAAAACGATTTGAATTTTAAAGTGGGAATAAATAGATCATGGGGCTTTTCTCATCTTAATTTTAGTTTGTACGATAATCAGCAGGAAATTCCGGATGGCAGCCGCGATTCGGTTACAAGAAAATTCACGAAACAAATTACAGAAGAAGATACTATAAGGCCAATTGTAAATGATGATGAATTGAGTTCTTATAAGATCGCAGTTATTCATCAGCGTGTACAACATTATCGCGTTTACAGCGCCAACAGTTTTATTATTGGTAAAAGCAGGCTGGGAATAAAAATTGGTTTTCAGAAAAGTGTAAGAAGGGAATTCGGCCATCCGCAACACCCTGAATTACCCGCTTTGCAATTGCAATTGTATTCTGCCACGTACGATGTTAAGTATTATTTACCTGAGGTGAAAGGATGGGAAACTACTGTTGGTGTAAACGGAATGTATCAGAAAAACAGTAATAAAAATGCAACAGAATTTGTAATTCCCAATTACAGTTCATTTGATGCGGGGCCTTTTGCATTTACAAAACGTTCGTTTAAAAAACTTGAAATTGCTTTTGGTTTCAGATACGATATCCGTACTTTCAAAAACGATGCACTATTTACAAAAACAAATCCAGAAACAGGTTTTGATATGGAAACAAACGCAAATTCTTCTGACAGCACCGTTATAAAACAATTCGATTTTTATGAACATACTTTTTCAGGGTTTAGCGGAAGCGCGGGTTTTACTTATAATTTAACGCGCAAATTTTTTATGAAAATGAATGTTG
>JACMLS010000530.1 GCA_014379485.1 Bacteroidia bacterium
AAGTGCAGGCCATGATATTGTGGTGCTATGTTATAAATTAAAACAAGGTTTTGGATTGAGCGCCGAAGAATTCGCTTACCTGAAAGATCAGCACGAAAAAAATGAAAAAAAGATGGTGGTTTTTAACCGTCTTAAATACCTGCTTGTTTTTGTTGTTGCCGATACAAAAGCAGAAAAAAATCTGCGGCACGAAACCCTCAGAAAAAACGCAAATGATGTTTGCTCTCTTTTAAACAGCGCAAAATCTGCAAACGTTTTGGTTGTAGATGAAACAAACGAAAAAGAAAATGTGCTCTCTTTTGCCGAAGGACTTGCGCTCAGCAATTACCAGTTTTTCAGACACAAGCCTTCAGCAACCAAAGAAAAAAACACTTTACAGCACATCTCTGTTCACAACAGAAAAATAAACGATAAAGATATTGCAGACATTAACGCTGTGGTGCAAGCAACCGTTTTTGCAAGAGACCTTGTTAATGAGCCTGTGAGTCATTTAAATGCAGAAGGCCTTGCAAAAGAGTTTCAGAAATTAGGAAAAGCTGCCGGATTTAAAGTGGAAGTGTTGAATAAAGAAAAAATTGTGCAGCTAAAAATGGGAGGTTTGCTTTCTGTAAACCAGGGCTCTGTTGACCCGCCCACTTTTTCAATAATGGAATACAAACCAGCTAATGCAAAAAATAAAAAACCTTACGTACTGGTTGGCAAAGGCGTTGTATATGATACAGGAGGCCTGAGTTTAAAACCAACGCCCAACAGTATGGACTCAATGAAATGTGATATGGGTGGCGGTGCAGTTGTAGGATGTACATTATACGCATTGGCAAAAGCAAAAATTCCGGTACATGTTATTGGCCTTGTACCTGCAACAGATAACCGCCCGGGTTTTAACGCATTTGCACCCGGAGACATTGTAACTATGTATAGCGGAATGACAGTTGAAATGCTGAACTCTGATGCAGAAGGAAGAATGATCTTAGGAGACGCATTACAGTACGCAAAACGTTTTGAACCCAAATTAGTGCTTGAATTTTCTACACTTACAGGCGCAGCTGCAGCAGCAATTGGCCCCAACGGATCTGTTGTGATGGGCAATGCAGACGAAAAAACAAAAGAACGTTTAAAAAGCTCAGGAGAAAAAGTACACGAGCGCCTTGCAGAATTTCCTTTCTGGGAAGATTATGATGATTTACTTAAATCTGAAATTGCAGACATAAAAAATATTGGTGGCCCGCACGGAGGAGCAATAACAGCCGGAAGATTTTTAGTGAAATTTACAGATTACCCTTACATGCATTTTGATATTGCAGGCCCCGCCTTTTTAAATGCGCGAGACGCTTACAGAACAAAAGGTGGCACAGGAGTTGGAGTACGCTTACTGTTCGATTTCTTTAAAAGTCTGTAAGGGAAAAGGGGCAATAGGCAATAGTGAAACTGATAACAGTAAAACAAACAACTATTAACTGACAACAGATAACGTACAACTAAATTGATGAAAGGCCTGTCTATAAATACAAAATTCAGAATCTTCTTTATAGGGGTTGCCTTAATAATTACAATCGTAATGCTCCTCTCCTCTTTCCGTTTAGGTGAGTCAGATAATTATCCCACAAAATACACTTTGTATGTTGCTTTGTATGACAACAGCAACATAAAACAACTGAAACAGGATATCTGGAAATATCATTACGAAAACGGTGTAAAAACCTCTGAAGAAAAATTGCTCAGTGTTTTAGGAAAAAAAGAAGGCGGTACAGCAACAGATTTTGTGCGTTGCGATGTGGGAGAAAATGTAATTTATCACAATCAATATTTAATTACAGGAATAGGAAATGTGATTGATCTGAAAAACAAAAAAGTTCTGTCAGAAGAAAAAGCAAAATTCATAAAAGCAAGTGGCGACAGCCTGATCTTTTACACCAATGATCTTTTTAAAGGAAAGTTCTATTCTGTTTTTAAACTTAACACAGGTAAATACGAGCAAGTAACCGACCTTATGTACCACGGTTTAACCGGTCAGGATGTAAATGTAGATTACGAATTGCAGAATCGCCGCATCTGGTTATATCCGCCCAAAAAAGAAAAACAATTACTGATAGCTGATGCCGGCTTTGGCGAAGAACTGCTTGGGGCAAAAGGCACAGTTGTAATTCCTGTTTATTGGATTGATAACTGGAATTTTGTTTTTCCTTATTACCCCATAACAAAAAACAAAGCAACCTTAATTGAAGTAAATGTAAAAACCGGAGAGCAGATAAAACTTGGTGATATAAACGATATGCCAAAAGGGCCCGAACCTTCTTACTTTATGCGCGACCCCGACGGCAATCTCTTATACGTTTGCCCCAAAGGAAAAGAAATTGTAGACATTAAAGCAAAAACAATTAAAACGCTTGAGTATTACCATTGCGGAAATAAATTTGACATACAGGTTATACCCGGTGCCGCAGGAAGAATCTTAAAATACAAAGGTCTTGAAATAGGAAAACAGCATTGCGAAATAAAATCTGTACAAGACTGCAAAAGTGCAGTTGCCCTTGAGAAAAAAATGAAAATGGGCGACGAAGTTTACGCGCAGGGCATCGGCGTCTGGAACGTTCACACAAAAAAATGGTCTACACTTATGGTAGATAATGTGGCGAGTGTAATTGGGTGGACTGAGGAGTAGAATTGCAATTTCCAGTTATTAATCTATATCCAAAACAATGCAGAAAAGAGTCTATTTTTTTATAATTCTTGCATTTACCATTGGCAGTTCTTCGTATAGCCAGAATAACCCCAATAATAACCGATCATTTACCGATACGATTATTAAAATTGAAATGATTTTAAGCGCTTTTGGTGTTGAATCAGATAATTTCCCGTCAATACATGCAGATGTTGATTTTAAAACCGGCTTAAGCATCTGTAAAAAAACATTTTTTAATCCTGCATTTAAAGATTCCGCTTATTCACTGACTAAAAAAGAAATAGCGACTATTTTGGAAATTCTGAATAAGACGGATTTAAAAAAACTAAAAAAAGAGTACACGGTTAACGTAACAGACCAGCCCAGTTCTACAACAACAATTTATACCAGCAAACAGAAATTTGTAATAGAAGATTATGGTTTAAAGGGAGAATACCCTTTGCAAGAACTTTATAAAATAGTTTACAGATATTAATACCGCTAATAGGGGTTTTAACGTCAATACTTTCGTTTCCGGTTCCCCTTCCCATCCAATTCCAATTTCGTATATTCGTACCTGAATCACAATTCGTAAATTTAAAGAACGCGGATTTTCACGAATTACCCTTTTTGATTCGTAACATTCGTACAAATTCATGATTCGTAGATTAAAACATTAGTATTAATTTGTCATTCGTAGATTATGGAAGAAAAAATAAGAGTCGGTATATCACAAGGAGATGTAAACGGCATTGGTCTTGAAGTTATTATCAAAACGTTTTTAGAACCGGCCCTGTCAGAAATTTGTACGCCCATACTTTTCAGCTCGCAAAAAACTGTGGGCTATTACCGCCGCGTTTTAGCTACTGAAGAATTTAATTTTCATCCCACAAGAGATCTCAAACAGATCAACACAAAAAAACCAAATGTGTTTGTGTGTTATGAAGAAGAAGTAATTATTGAAATGGGAAAATCAACTCCCACAGGGGGAAAATACGCAAGACTTTCATTAGAAAAAGCTTGCGAGGCCCTGAAAGAAAATTTAATTGATGTGCTGGTTACAGGCCCCATCAACAAACACAACATGCAGAGCGATGATTTTAAATTTGCAGGCCACACAGAATACCTGGCCAGCAAATTTCCATCAGAAAAAGGCGCTATGATGTTGTTGTGCTCTGATAATTTAAAAGTAGGATTGGTTACCGGCCACATTCCCATTTCTAAAGTGGCAGAAAACATAAGCACAGAAAAAATTTACAACAAGATCATTCAGTTAGGCAAAACATTGACTCAGGATTTTGTAATTCGTAAACCAAAAATTGCGGTGCTGGGCTTAAACCCACACGCAGGCGACAATGGAACAATTGGTAGCGAAGACAACGCAATTGTTTTACCTGCAATAGAAAAAGCAAAGGCAGAAGGCTTACAGGTCTATGGCCCTTATGCAGCCGACGGATTTTTCGGCTCAGGCAATTACGAAAAGTTTGATGGAATTTTGGCTATGTACCATGACCAGGGATTGGTGCCGTTTAAAACGCTCGCCTTTAATTCGGGTGTAAATTTTACGGCCGGGCTTCCAATCATCAGAACTTCGCCAGACCATGGAACTGCCTACGAAATTGCAGGAAAAAATCTGGCGAACGAAGATAGTTTTAAGCAGGCAATTTATATGGCAATTGATATTTTCAGAAACAGAAATCAGCACAAAGAAATTTCTGCAAATCCTTTGGCATTTTCAAAGATGAGTAAAGAAAGATAATATAAAATATTTTCTCCGCGGTCTTCGTGTTTCCTCTCTGCGAACTCTGTGCTAAAAAGCGTAAAATATTTTCGGTCGTGAAGCGTTATTAAATAAAATATCAAATGCGTTTACCAGGTTTTATATTTTGCTTTGCAATTTTGTTTTTCTCTGCAAATGCACAGAATAAAACACCGTTTCTAAAACCATACTGGGCTTCTATAAGCGGGGGCGCAACAATGACAACCGGTTTTCCTGTTGATTCTTCTGTGTTTTTTTCGCTCGCAAAAAAAGACGATCCGGCTTTACATCCCAACCTTGACGGATACATAAAGGAAACAGGCAACTCCTTTGACGCAAACAGCGAATTTACGCTAGCCATGGCCTTTAAAACCCGAAAAAAAGATGGTTCAGGTTACAGAGAACGTTCAGTTTTCAGACTTGGATTAACTTATTCTTCAGGCGCATTCCTTTCAAGCAGTTATCAATACACTAAAGCAATTCGTATTGATACATTAACTTCTTCAAGCGGAGCAAGCGAAAACATTTATATTGATTCTGTTTTTAATTACAATTACAATTTTTCTTACCAGGTTCGTCAGCTTGGGCTTGAAGCCTCTTTGCTATTCAATACCAATCCTGAAAAAATTATTGGTTTGTACGGAGGATTTTCTTTCGCAGAACATATCAGCATAAAAAACGAAATTGAAATTGATTATATGTTAAGAAAACGACTCAGGCAAACCAACACTTCAGGAACTTCAATTGGCGGCGGAAACGGTTTTGGCATGAACAATGAATATGGCGGATCAAAATACGACGGCACCTACAATACTGTGGCAGCAAAAAATTCTTTCAGTACAAGAATTGCAATTCCGGTTGGCGCCACTTTAAAACTCGCAAAAACAAAAAAGTTCTGGAAAAACTTTCAACTCTTCTTCGAATCAAAACCTTCTCTTGATCTCACCATTGTTCCCGGCTACAAAACTTTTATCCGCCCACGATTTTCTGTGCAGGGTGGTGTGAGGGTTTTGGTTTTAACCACTCCCGTAAAAAAATAACTTATTAGAAATATTCGTTTTTTGGATCAAGCCGATGAAAAAGATTTTAATACCCACTTTTCATTGTTTTTAATAAAAAATAATTTATAAGCGGAAACTTCAATTCCGCTGATTGTAATTGCTACAAAACAATTTGTTTTAGTTTTATTAAAATATGGGATAGAAATTGAAATTTTTTCGTAAGCATTCCGAAAAGTTGAGAAATTGTTTTTGGAATAATTTAGGCTGTCAAATTTCCCTCTCCAAAAGTTTTTTTCCTTTTTAAATACAAAAAGATCAAAAAGAGAATCATTCATAACGGGAATTGAAAAATAGGATGAATCAAACTTCAAGTCCTTATTCATGTTTTCTGAATATATCTCTTTAGATTTTTTAGAGCCTACAGTTATTTTAGTGAATTCAGAAAACGAATTCTCAGTCATGCTGAAAAAACCGACAGAATCTAAATTAAATGCTTTTTCAAAAACAAAACCCAACCGGGAAGTCCCAAATCCAAGCTCCTGTAAAACAATATCAACCTTGCTATAAACAGACTTATCCAATGAATCAATTGAATGTAAGATTCTGTTTGTTTCTTTTAAGGCATAGATGTTAAAATAACTACTGAAGGTTAGCAAGCAAAATAAAATCTTTTTCATTTTTACCAAAATAATTACCTGTTAGTCTGAAAAAAAAATCCCACCCTTAAGATGAGATTTCTAAAATTTTATTTGGTTTTTTTGTCACACTGAGCCCTGTCGAAGGGGCGACAAAAATGGGTTAATTCAAATTAAAAAACAACTGCACTGTCTTCCCATTATCCTCAAACTCCACTTTATCTGCAAGCGAATTCATTAAGAAAATTCCGCGACCGTGTGGCTTTTCAATATTTTCAGGCGATGTTGGATCGGGAATAGCAGTATAATCAAAACCGACACCTTCATCCTGTACAACAAAAGAGATTTGATTTTTACTTGATTTAAACCAGATCTGAATATTTTTAGAGGCATCAAATTTATTGCCGTGTTGTATTGCGTTGTTCACTGCTTCGGTCACAGCAATTAAAATATTTCCGAAATTGTCTTCGCCAACTTCAAATAAATCGCATACATCTTCTATCATTCGTTCAACGAGGATCATATTTTCGCTCTTTGACGAAATTTTCATTTTTTGATCTTGTGTCAGCACCATAACCTTATTTATTAAAATTATTAAAGTAGTTAGACACCTTTGTTTTGTAATAAGGCGTCAAAGAAGGCGGAACTGTTTTTAATAATTCAAGTTCTTTCTCCTTCATCCTTTTATACTCTAAAAAAAGATTTTGGTTACCCTTGTTCTGCTCCCGTGCCTCGTTACTTTCGCGCTTTTCGTCGATTTCTCTTTCTCTTTCTGCTTTTTCACTTTCTAATAAACGTGTTAAAATATCTTGCTGGCGGGTAAGTGTTTGTTGCGTAATCATCTTATTAACCAGCTCTGTTTCAGTTTCTTCCATCTTATCTGCAATGTCGCCGCCCGGGTTTTTTCCGTCTTTTTTCTGGTTCTGCATATATTCCTGCATCATTTTTCTTAAAGCTTCTTGTTGTGCCGCCATTTTTGCAAATTGCTCGCTGCTTGGCATCGTTCCGCCCATTCCGCCTTGCCCGGGTTTCTCTCCCGGTTTTTTTCCACCGGGTTTCTGGCCTTTTTCCATAGCCTCTTTCATGGCCTGCATTTGCTTATTCAGTTTCTCCTGCATTTTTTTCATTGAGCCCATACTTGGTTTTTCGCCTTGCCCGCCGGGTTTGTTACAAGAACCGCTTCCGGGTTTACCGCCTTTTTTCTTTGCAGCAGCCTGTTGCATTTGTTCTAAGGACTCGTTGAGCATTAAGGCAAGATTGTTTATGCTGGTCATTATACCTTGCATACGGTTGCTGGCCCCTCCGGTTTGTCTTTCTTCAAGAGCAGCAATACTCTTGCCCATGTTCATTTGTATATTATTTATTTCGCGGTTAACGCTCGCAGAAACTTTTGGCTGACGTTTACTGATAGCCAATAAAGAATCTTCAACCATTTTAGCGTCGTCTTTTAATTTCTGTTGTTTCTGCCCAAGTTTTGTAAAATCCGGATCTGCAATTTTTGCTTTCTGTGTTTTCTTTGCCAATTCTTCCTGCGCAAAAGAAAGGTTCAATAAGTTTTCTAATAATTGACGCATTGCAGCCATGTCTTCGCCTTCCTGTTGTTCTTCCATACTTGCCTGCGCATCTTCCATCGCTTTTTCCATCTGCTCCATTTTCTCTGCAGCTTTTTTCTGATCTTTTGATGCGCCTTTTTTATCATCCTTGCTCAACTGATCTTTTGCGTTTTTCTGATCTTCACTTGTTTTTTTCTCCAGCTCCTGTGTGTCAGGTAATTTATTCGGATTCTCTAATTCTTTATTTTTTTCGTTCATTTCTTTGATGTCTTTTTTAAGCTCATCAAATTTTTTATTCAGATCATCCTGTTTTTGTTCTAATTGTTTGTTGTCTGCTTTTTTGTCTTCGCTTTGTTTAGAAAGTTCTTCCTGCTGCTTTTTCATCTCATCTAATTTCTTCACCACATTGTCAAGCTTTTGCTCCACTTCCATTTGTTTAAAAATTTCAAGATTTCGGTCAAGTTCTTTTTCAATATCCTTATCGGTCGTTTTCATTTTCTCTAAGGCTTCCTGAACTTTATTCTTATCCATCATTTTTTCCATCATCTTCTGCAGCTCGTCAAACAATTTTTTCATTTCCGGAGTCATGATGTTTTCCATCAGTTTCTCCAGCTCTTTTTGTTTTTCGAGCAGTTGTTCGTTTGGTTTATTGAATTCGTTTTTTAATTCATTGTTCTGCTGATTTTCTTTTTTGATCTGATCAACTTTTTCTTTCAGGTCTTGTTGTTTTTTAATAAGGTCTTCCAGTTTCTTTTTTTCTTCCCAGCCAATTTGTTTTTTCTCCTGCACCTGCTTTGCCATTTCATTGATCTGTTTCTGAAGATCTTTTGCACTCTTTACAGCATCTTCCATTTGTTTTTCAATGTTCTCAGAGTTTTTGCTGGCTTGTTTATTCACCTCATCAAGCGTAGGCGCTTTAAACATCATTACAGAAGATTTTACAGATTTGCTTCCGTTCACTCCATCATTATCCCACACCTCAAAATAATATTCAATTTTATCGCCGGGTTTAATTTCAAAACCATTCAGATCCAGGTAATGATAAAAACCTTGTGCAACCTGCGTTTTATTTACGCCCATTACAATCTGTTCTTTTTTCTCAGTTGCAACACCGGCAGAATCTGTGCTGTAGTGCGTGTAACTAAAATTGAATTTAGAAAAACCATAATCGTCTTTTAACGAACCGGAGAAATAAATATTTTTAGGATGCACCGAATCTTTTTGTTCACTCACCTCAATAACCGGAAAACCATCTGGAATAACATTTACAGAATACAACAACGAGTCTTTTGGTTTTACAAGACTGCTTCCGGTTTTTACAAAATAGCCGCCACCACTCATAAAACGGCGGGTGTAAGAAAATTTATCGTCGGCAGAAGGATCAAGATTTAAAACGGTATCGGCAAAACCCATACTTACAAAATCGCTGTTGCGGGTATTGAACTGCCAGTTAACTTTTGTGCCCTGCGGAATTACAAGATCGCCGGTATTGCTTACCAGTTCATTTTTTCTTCCCAAATAACCGGGATATGTAAGCAGTACTTTAAAATCTACCAATGTTGGTTTTGGAATAGCAGTAAGCTCATATTTTCTACTGTTTATTCCATTGGCGGTTAAAGAAAATTTTGTGTTCTCTTGTACGTTCTTAAAAATGTAAGAAAAAGTAATGTTGTTTTCTTTTTCAAGCTTTACCACATTTCCTCCAAAATCAATAAATACTTCTTTGGGAGTTTCATTTCCTGCAATTTTAACTGTCACTTTATAATCTTCCTGCTGCAAAGCTCTCAGGTCTTTGTTTAGTAACACAAAAGAAAAAGGCGCAGGTGGATTGTACTCAGAATTATAATTTACAAGGCGCTTTGTACTCTCAGTTAAAATGGAGGGCGCTGCAAAAAGAATAAAAATTAAAACTGCAATGGGAATAA
>JACMLS010000531.1 GCA_014379485.1 Bacteroidia bacterium
AGAAACGCAGGTTTTAATTAAAAATTGTGCTGATCCTTTTCCTTTTCTGTGAATACAAATATTTCTATCTTAGTCTTTCACAAAAAATCACATTCATTATGCGCATCTCATCAATAGAAGACTACAATTCTCAATACAAGAAATCTGTAGAACAACCCGAAGAATTCTGGGCAGACATTGCTACTGAATTTACCTGGAAAAAAAAGTGGGACAAAACCCTTGAGTGGAATTTTGAAACACCCGATGTAAAATGGTTTCTGAACGGAAAATTAAATATCACAGAAAACTGCTTAGACAGGCATTTAAAAGAAAACGGAAATAAAACCGCGCTAATCTGGGAAGCAAACGATGTTAATGAAAAATCAAGAACATTTACTTACAAAGAATTGCACGCAGAGGTTTGTCGTTTTGCCAATGTGCTTAAAAATAACGGAGCAAAAAAAGGAGACCGCATTTGTATTTATATGCCAATGGTTCCGGAACTGGCCATTGCCGTTTTAGCCTGTGCAAGAATCGGTGCAATACACTCTGTTGTGTTTGGCGGATTTTCTTTTTCTTCTCTTGCAGACAGAATACATGATGCAGATTGCAGTCTGGTAATTACCAGCGACGGAGCATACCGCGGTGCCAAAGATATTCCGCTTAAATCTGTTGTGGATGAAGCATTATTGAATTGCCCCTCAGTAAAAAAAGTAATTGTGCTGAAGCGAACCGGAATAGAAATTAAAATGCAAAACGGAAAAGATGTTTGGTGGCATCAGGCTTCGGCAGAGCTCAGCCTGGCAATGGAGAATCCGGATGAATGTCCGGCAGAAGAAATGGATAGTGAAGATAAATTATTTATTCTATACACATCCGGCTCAACCGGAAAACCAAAAGGTGTAGTGCATACTACCGCGGGTTATATGGTATATACTGCTTACACTTTTCAAAATGTTTTTCAATACAAACCCGGCGAAGTTTTTTGGTGCACTGCAGATGTTGGTTGGATTACCGGGCACTCGTATTTAATTTACGGCCCGCTCTTAAGTGGCGCCACCACTTTAATGTTCGAAGGCATTCCAACTTATCCTGACGCAGGAAGATTCTGGAGTGTAATAGATAAACACAAAGTGAATATTTTTTACACAGCTCCAACTGCAATCCGCTCACTAATGGCAATGGGCCTTGATTTTGTAAAACCGTATAAATTAGATTCGCTGAGAATTCTTGGTTCTGTTGGAGAGCCAATAAATGAAGAGGCATGGCATTGGTACCATGAACATATCGGAAAAAATAATTGTCCGGTTGTTGACACCTGGTGGCAAACAGAAACCGCAGGAATCATGATCTCTCCTTTGGCAGGAATTACAAAAACGAAACCCGGCTTTGCAACACTTCCGCTTCCGGGTGTGCAACCTGTGTTGGTTGATGAAAAAGGAAATGAGTTGACAGGAAATAATGTGGAAGGAAGATTGTGCATTAAATTTCCCTGGCCCTCAATTATCCGCACCACTTACGGAAATCATGAGCGTTGCAAGGAAGCTTATTTCTCTCATTACAAGAATTTATATTTTACAGGTGATGGTTGCAGAAGAGATGAAGACGGTTATTACAGGATTACGGGAAGGGTGGATGATGTAATAAAAGTATCAGGCCATTTACTCGGCACCGCAGAAATTGAAAACGCCATTAACGAACACGCAGACATTGTAGAAAGTGCCGTAGTTGGTTTTCCGCACGATATAAAAGGTTGGGGAATTTATGCTTTTGTAATCTGCGACCACAAACGCGACGACAAAGAGAAACTGAAAAAAGAAATAGTAGAAACTGTAACAAAATTCATGGGCCCCATTGCCAAACCCGATAAAATACAAATTGTAAGCGGCCTCCCCAAAACCCGCAGCGGAAAAATAATGCGCAGAATTCTAAGAAAGATCGCCGAAGGAGAAATAAATAATCTGGGAGACACTTCTACGCTTTTAGACCCTGCTGTTGTGGATGAGATTTTAAGGGGGAAGGTGTAATTGCAACAAGGGCTCCTTTGTCCCTTTTTGCAGAACTAATTTACTGTGTGATAAATGAAAAAACTCTTTGTAATACTATCTTTTGTTTTTTTCTCTTGTACCGAAGATAAAAATACATCTACAAACGCAGAAATAAATCCTGATATCCTTGAAGGAGAATTTATTTCTATCACCAAAGAAAACAAAGATTCATTTCCTGAATTGCTTTTTTCGTTTTCAGGTAAAGATTTTACTTCGCTGAATGAAAATCGTGGAGGGCTTGACGAAAAAATTGATACGCTTGTATTAAATTATATGGCTTATGCCTGCGATTGCCCCCAATGGGCAGATACAGCTTATTTAAAATTCAGAGATAGTATTTTTATTATTAATGCGCATAGTTATTACCTGGAGCAAGGTTCTCTGAAACTGCCGGATTTTTTCTCAGATAACCCCTGGAATAAAGTGAAATTTATTGGAAGATTTTATAAAGGTCGTGGTTTTCCGATTGGCTCTTCTGAAAAATTTATTGATCCGAATCCGCCAAAAGGAAAAGTGTTTCGTTTTTATTCGTATGAATATATTTATCCGATAAAAATTTACAGAGAGTTTAAAAAGAAAAATTAAAGGTGGAAATTGTTTTAAAGCAACAAAATATCTGCCCCTCTTTTTTGAACCACAATAGAAACAATAGAGCACATAGAAATAACTCCTCTATTGTGTTCTATGTGCCTATTGTGGTTTTTAATTTCGTGAATTTATTTACCTTCCTCAACAGGCGCATCTTTCTTTTTCATCCGCACATAAAAACGCACCATTAGCTCATGAGAACCGTTGTGGTATTTGCGCAGTTTGTTTACACCAAAGTCATAGCTGTAAGCAAATTTAAGGTCTTTGTGTGCAGCAAACTCAAGAATTGCAATTACCGATTCGTTGTAGCGGTAAGATAAGCCTCCGCCAATTTTTATTTTGGAATAATACATTAATCCAAGATCAACTTGTGTGGGTGTTCCCATTTCGTAACGCACTAAAAAATTAGGGCGAAGCTGGCTGCTGTCTTTTAGCAAAACATTATAAGAACCATTAAACAGAATAGGACTTGAACCAATACTTTTGGCACTTGTAGTGTTTACGAGATACGGAATGCTTACACCAAGTGCAAAAAGATCGTTGTGCATGTAGTAACCAAAACCTGTTGTTAAGCCTGTTTTGTTTTTTTGCTGACCCACAATTAAATTATCGCTCACATCATTTCTTTTCAGGCTTTCCCAGTCAGTTCTTGAAAAATCGATACCGGCCTGCAAACCAAAACTGCAGAAAGTATTTTTTACACGAAAACGATACGCATAAATTCCGCTTATAAACTGATTGCTTGTTGAGCCGATCTTATCTGCAATAACAGAAAGGCCCAAAGCCATTGATTTATTTTTTAAAGGTGAATGAATTGTGAAAGTTGCGGTTGAAGGAGAACCATCAAAACCTGTCCATTGTTTACGGGCCTGCAGCGTAGTTTCCATGACTTCATTTTTTC
>JACMLS010000532.1 GCA_014379485.1 Bacteroidia bacterium
CAAAAACTTTTCGAAAAACACAAAGGAATTTACTCCATTTCACTCTATAATTTTTTTGTTTGGGTGTAAGTTTAATAATAACATGAGAGCGATTGATGAAACCTAAAATAAGGTAGCAGGTTTTCAAATTGTGGAAGTGTTGTCAAAATCAAAAAACCTTCAGTTTTTTAAAGATATTTGATCTTATTTGGCTTGCACAAATACCCTTTTTCAGGTATATTTGTACTGTGTTTAGATTAAATCTAAATAAAGACAAGGATCAAGTAACTGATTTTAAATACCATACAAAATGATAACAGTTTCACAAACAGCAAAAGAACATGCTTTGCAACTCATGAAAGAGGAGAACAAACCAGAAGGTGCATTTATAAGAGTGGGTGTTGATGGCGGCGGATGCTCGGGTTTAATGTACAACCTTGTGTTTGACACCGAATTGAAAGACGGAGATCAAACCTTTGAAGACAAGGGGATAAAAATTGTAGTGGACAAAAAAAGTTTTCTTTATTTGATCGGAACTGAGTTGGATTATTCAGGCGGATTGAATGGAAAAGGATTTGTATTTATTAATCCGAACGCGAGCAGAACTTGCGGGTGTGGAGAATCGTTTAGTGTTTAATTTATTTTTTCATCACTAAGTGTACTAAGTTAACACTATCCCGATAGGTATCGGGATTCACTAAGAAGAAAACATGGGAAACGAGATATTACAAGAGCATATTAATAAAGATTACGAATGGGGATTTGTAACTGACATTGAAGCGGAAACTTTTAAAAAAGGTTTGAGCGAAGATGTGGTGCGTATGTTATCGAAGAAAAAAAATGAACCTGAGTGGATGCTCGAGAATCGATTAAAAGCATTTCGTTACTGGTTAAATATGAAGGAGCCTGATAACTGGGCCTATTTTGCTTACCCCAAAATTAATTTTCAGGAAATTTCTTATTACTCTGCGCCCAAACCAAAAACAGAATTAAATAGTCTGGATGAAGTAGATCCGGAAATAATAAAAACATTTGAAAAATTAGGAATTTCTTTAGAAGAACAAAAAAGATTAAGCGGAGTAAAATCTACCATTGCTGTTGATGTGGTGTTTGATTCTGTTTCAGTAAAAACAACTTTTAAAGAAACCCTTTCTGAAAAAGGAATTATTTTTTGCTCGTTCAGCGAAGCGATTCAGGAACATCCTGAACTGATTAAAAAATATATGGGCATGGTTGTTCCGTATACCGATAATTATTACGCCGCACTTAACGCAGCGGTTTTTAGTGACGGATCTTTTTGTTACATACCAAAAGGTGTTCGTTGCCCAATGGAACTTTCTACTTACTTCAGAATAAATTCTTCAGGCACAGGTCAGTTCGAAAGAACATTGATTGTTGCGGAAGAAGGAAGTTATGTAAGTTACCTTGAAGGATGTACAGCACCGCAGCGCGATGAAAATCAATTGCACGCTGCCGTTGTAGAAATTGTAACTATGAAAGATGCAGAGGTAAAATATTCTACGGTGCAAAACTGGTATCCCGGCGATAAAGAAGGCAAAGGCGGTATTTTTAATTTTGTTACCAAACGCGGATTGTGCGCAGGCGATAATTCAAAAATTTCGTGGACACAGGTGGAGACAGGTTCTGCAATTACCTGGAAATATCCGAGTGTAATTTTAAAAGGAAATAATTCTGTAGGAGAATTTTATTCTGTTGCCGTTACAAACAATCACCAGGTTGCTGATACGGGAACAAAAATGTTGCACATCGGAAAAAATACACGTTCAACAATTATTTCAAAAGGAATTTCTGCGGGCGTGTCAAACAATTCGTACCGCGGTTTGGTGCGGATTGGAAAAGGTGCAACCAACGCAAGAAATTTTTCGCAATGCGATAGTTTACTCATGGGAGACAAATGCGGCGCCCACACTTTTCCGTACATAGAAATAAAAGATAAAACTGCAGTAGTAGAACACGAAGCCACCACATCTAAAATAGGTGAAGACCAATTGTTCTATTGCAAACAGAGAGGTATTGACACTGAAAAAGCAATTGGTTTAATTGTGAATGGTTACTGCAAAGAAGTGTTGAATAAATTACCAATGGAATTTGCTGTGGAAGCGCAGAAACTTTTAGCTATTTCATTAGAAGGAAGCGTGGGGTAGAAATAAGTAATAAATTTTTAAGTAAGAAGTAATAACAGAGTGTTGCCAAAAGTTTAAACACATAGAAACATAGAGCACATAGAAGTTTCAGAAAAATTAATTTCTC
>JACMLS010000053.1 GCA_014379485.1 Bacteroidia bacterium
ACAAAAATTTCACCTTGCCCAGTGAATTTTTATCGCCTGGCAATTGTCTCACTTCCGGTAAACCATCCACATTACCTGTAATTTCCATATTTTGCTGCTCCAGGTAACTTGAATTTCTTTGTATGGCTGGCAGAATTTCTTTCTTTACAATACTTGACGGTACATTCCAATAAGGGCTAAAAACAATTGTAGTCAAGTCACCACTAAAGCTTACCGTGCTATGCGCTTCTTTGCCCACAACTACCCGCATATCAAATGCTTTTTGTTTGCCCTCGTAAACATGCAGAATGAATTCCGGGATATTCACAACAATCAGTTGACCCGTTGGCTCAGTCGGCATCCACCGCATACGATCCATGTTCATTAAAAGCTGAGCAAGCCTTTGTTGCGCCGGCACGTTCATATCTTTTATCAGGCTTGCAGTTACAATTCCGTCAGTTGTATAACCCAATCTTTTTTGAAAAACCTTTACCGCATTTTCCAGGGTATCTGTAAACAGTTGTGAAGTATCACTGCCCGGCATCTCACCGGTAAGCTGCAGGCGTTTTTTTATAAAAGGTATTGCCGCCGACTTACTTCCTTTCTTCAAAGATTTAGCTGGCGGTACTTGGCGCCAGCCCCCTTTTTTTGTTATCTCAGAATACTTAGCTAATTGTTCTTTTAGCAAACGGTAAGGCTCGTTTACATCTTCAAAATATTTATCGTTCTTGTGTTTTTTATTTAGCAACGAATCGGCCATTGCCACTGCATCCTGTTTTTTATAAGGGATAAAGCGTTCCATTTCCTTTCGCTTGATAAATCCCTTTTCGTAATTGTTTAAATGGTATAGAATGAAATGTTGTGTAAGATTGAGTTCCGTTTGAATAAAATCTCCAGATGCACTTACTGAAAGGCTGTCTTCTGCAATTAATGCATCCATTTTTTTTTGCAGTATTTTATCACGTAGCGATGTATCCTTATCATAGGTAGTTACATAATCATGCAGGTTCCAAAAGGAACGGGCTTGCTCTGTTAAACCCTCTGAAGTAAACCACGCAAACTGGTAATTGCGGGCATTATAAAAACTCCGCAACCGTCTAATAATAGACGCATCAAGGTCTTTTCTTTTGGTAATGTATTGCTCCATGGCGGAACTGTCCAAAAAAAGGTCGGAGTATGAATTGGCTTTTGTGATGCTATAATCTCTCTTAGTAATATTTTTTTTCTCTTCCTCTTCTTTCTCAGCGGCAGCGTTAATTGAATTACCCGCATTCTCGCAAGATGCTAACAAGCTGCAGGAAAGGGCAGCATAAAAAAGAAATGTTTTCATAACTGGTGAGATTTACAAAAGACGTGCCTATAGATTTTTACTCCTTTTTGGCAGCGGGAGCAATTCCATTATCAATTCCTTATGAAAATTTGGGGAAAAGAATGCGGCATCAGCATAAAATTGGAAAAAAAGGTCAGACTAAAGTGCTTTCTTCCAGGTTCTCTTCAATTTTTTTAATTGTTTTTTTTGAAGGATGAAGAAGTTTTTTAATAGACAATTTTTGCCTGAATCTCTGAAGTTTTGGAGATGATAAAAATTTTATGGCAACATGCTCTAATGTGTGATGCAGTGGAAGCAGCAGCGCAATAATCAGAATTTTAGCAAGCCAGATATATAACGGAGCACCGTGTGTAAGGTCGTGCAGCCACCCGTCAATAAGCAGAATGATAAATTCAAACAGGCAGATAAAGGCTACAAAGTTCAGCATGCGTATAGTGACCTTTGAAATGGGGAACATGCCGAAGACGATTAGAATGATAAACAAAAAAACAGTGGCTATAGATATACCAAGATATTGCGCTTCTCTTTTTATTCGTTCGGCTGCCAAAGCATCAGCAAGGTCTTTGTCGTGTTTTTTCTTTTCACGATCTATATCCATAAGAGTAATGTCCGCTTGTTTCGAAAGGTTTTTTATTTCTTTGATGTACCCGCTTCTTAAATTGGCAAAATAGTAAGCTCTTTCAAAGTTTTTTTCCTGGGCATATAAGTCGGCGAGTGATTGGGCAATAGTATCATTTGAAAAAAGATCGCCTGATTTTTCGCTTAATCCGTAGGCTTTTTCGAAGTATGAAATACTTGATGCGGTTTGATTAAGTTCCTTAAAACATTCTGCTAATTCCCTGTAAAAGGTAAGCTGATGGCCTTTAGAAAATTTTGAAGTTATAATTGCCTCATCTTTCAGGTAATAATAAATAGCTGAGTCAAAGCGACCGCTGTACTGGTAAGCCGAACCAATATTATAATTGATGATTCCCTGGTTAATGAAATATTGCTTCAGATCGTCATTCTGTTCTAAATAGGCAAGAGCTTTATGACTGTCCTTTTCAAGTTTATAAAAAGAAATGAAGCGTAAACGTTTTCCAAAGAGCTGGTCTTTTATAGATTGAAGTGAATCTGATAAAAAAATAGCTTTATTGAGGTAGTCAATTTGCTCTTCAATCCGAAAGAGATGAAAACAATCGGCCATTAGGCCTTTGGGGTTTTTATTTTCTTTGTTTAACTCAATACTCTTGCGTATGATGTTTTTAGCTTCATTTGGCGACTCAAGCACTCTGTAAATATTGGCGAACTTGTGAAAAGTAGCTGATTGAAGGGGAATGTTTTTTATAGCGTAAGCAAGGTCGTAGGCTATATTATAGTTTTTATATGCATTAACGTAATCACGTTTTGCAAAAAAAACATCACCGGATTCTATATGCAGCTCTGTTTTCAAAGAATCGTTTCGGATTGAACCGGCCATTCCTAACGCCAGGTTTATTTGTTGAAAAGCTTCGTCAGGCATTCCTTTTTTGCGGAGAAGCGCCGCTTTTTTCAGATGGGCAGACACCACCAGTTCATCGTCGTCAATTTCCCTTGCATAAGCCAGACCCTTTTCTACAAAGGCCAATGCTTTGTTGTAAGTTTCATTACTTGAAGTGGAAGCAATATTATTGATAGAGCTGGTAAAAAGTGTTTTGATGATTAAGCTTTTATCATTTAAAAGCTCAGCTTTAAGAAGCTGTTTCTGTAATATCGTATCGGCTTTGGCATCAGCCCTGTAAATGGTGTAGAATTCCGCTAACTCTCCCAGTGCTGTAATCGACTCAATATCATTTTTAGCAGCATCTGCTTTTTGTAATAATTGTTTTTCCAGCGCTATCTGGCAAAAGCATATTGAAGGATTGAAAGAAATGATTGCCAAGGTTAAAAACAACTTACGCATGGCGCAGAAAATTAAGTAAACAGTTGAGGTAAAAAGACTTATTGAAGATAGTGAAAATTGTTTTTATATTTAAAGGACTAAAACTTACTTGCAATGAGAAACAAATATTTTTTTGCTTTAGGCTTCATCGCTGTAGTATTTCTTTCTTGCGGTCAGGGTGGCATTACCATGGTCAAATTAAATGGAATTGATAACAGTTGGACATTAACCCAGGAGGAAGC
>JACMLS010000054.1 GCA_014379485.1 Bacteroidia bacterium
CCATAATCTTTCCAACCCATAAGCGGTGTAGCAGTACTTTCTGTGTATAACATATAAAGGTCATTAGTAATTGGGTCAATGCTCATATCTCTGTAATATGCGTATTGACTTGTAATGTATGCGTTAGTTGGAGTCAGGTGAGTAGAAATAAGGTTCCAGCTTGTTCCGTTGTATTTAAAAATTTGGGCTGCAGCTCCGCCAATTTTGGTGCAAGAAAGAAAAGCATTATTACTCTGATCAAAAGCCAGATTGTGATACCAGGTTGAATAAGCAGCAATTCCGGGAGTTCCTAAATAGTTCCAGACACCGGCATTTAAATACATAACGCTGGCATGGCTGGAAGCGGTGATATCCTCAAAAGCAATGTGCGGAACATCATTAATATCAAAAGTTACAGCAGAATTCCATCCTGCATTTACAAACGATGGAGGGACAGCCCCTGCTGAAACCCAGGCAGTGCCATTAAATTTTAAGACATTAAGTGTAGAAGGGCCGTACGAAATGTAACTTAAATACGGAGTACCATTGTTGCTCGAAATTTCTATTTCGTACATATTTGATTGCGCAAAATTTGTTGCTCCCAAAACGTTCCAGGTACTGCCGTTAAATTCCATTACAGTAGAAATATCTACCGAGTCTGTAAAAAATACTAAAGGACGGCTGGTAGATTTATCCACACACAGATCAAAGCGTATAGTGGTATCATTTCCCATTCCGGGAGTTCCAATCACGTTCCAGCTAAACCCGTTATAAAACTGAACTGTAAGTCGATTACCATTTGCATAATCCTGGTAAGCAACATAAACCCTGTTCAGGTTATCTGTAGCAATTTTAACGTAATCTGCCTTTGCAGGAGAAAAACCGCGCGGACCAACGTAAGTCCAATGTTCATTTACATATCTTTTTACACTGATTTTGTCGCCACTTCCGCCATCTGTATAAGCAACGTATTGCACGCCGTTATTATCAGAAGCAATGGCCGGTTTGTAAAGCGTTCCGCCTTCTTCAATAAAAAACTGGTCATCATCCGGTCCAACAGCTTCCCAATCACATTGGGCGCTTAAGGCAGAAAAACCAAGAATAGAAATTACACAAATAATGAGTTTTTTTGAAAAGAGTAGAGGAGCCTTCATATGTTTTTAGTTTATTTACAGTAAAAATAGCTTAATCGGGTTAAAAATCAATTTTATCGTAGTTAAATCTCATTCCCCAGTACTAATTAGTGTTAAGCGGTTTAAAAAGACCAAATGGGTTTTATACCAAGTACATATGTAAATTAGTCCAATCTACTTGTCCTTTTTTATTAATATTTCTTCAAAAAAATGTTCCGTAGTCCCTGCTACGCAACAGTTTTTTTCATCATCTTAATAAAAAATGACAGCGTATCTTTGGCCTAATTTACATATGTATTTGGTATTACTTTAAAATAGATATATTTATCTATTCTCATTTTTAGATTGTGAAAAGAAAACGCCCCCTGATTACCTTGTTGCTCATTGGTTTTACCACAGGGCTTTTTCTGTTTATACAGGCGTATTTCATTCGCAATAAATTCTATTCAGAAAAAAAGAGCTTGATCATAAACCTAAACGAGGCGCTGCAAATGAGTGTTAATTCGTTTAAAAATTATTACTCAAACCATGCTGAATTTCAAAAACTCCTGAATCAGGAAAATAAAAACAGTATGCAAAGACCAGAAGGGAGTCTTTCTGAAAACCTGGTAAAAAACGCCGACTTTGAAGAGGGTTCGGCTGGTTTTGAAAGCGAATACTCTGTGCTTGAAAAAAAAATGTCAAATATTTTTCCGAATAAATTCGGATGGATCTGGATAACAGAAGACCCAAAGGTAAAAACCATTTCATGGAACGGACACGGCTTTGGAAATACCGGAAATTTTTTATTTGTTGACGGAGCATCTGTAACAGGAAGAAAATTCTGGAAGCAAAAGATTAAAGTAAGTCAGGGTAAAAAGTATAATCTCAGTTTTCAGATAGCCTCTGTACTTACGCAAAAAACAAAGATCTGGCAAAGGGCCCTTGTAAATGTTTTTATTAACGGTAAAGAAACAGGCCATATCCTGGCTCCAGATGTATCCGGAGAATGGCAATGCGCTTCATTTGCATGGAGTTCAGAAAAAGACACACTGGCAGAAATTTATTTGTTAGATGTTAATTGTGTGAGCAATTTCAACGATTTCGGAATTGATCATATTGAGTTCAGGGAACTTGCCAATGAAAAAGAAGTTTTAAAACAGACAGCAGTTAAAACTAAAAAAAACAATTTGCTTTCTGTAAATTATATGGAAGTATTAAATGATCTGTTTGAAGAAGAGCTACTTCTTAAAAACATTCAGATAGAAAATGTGCTTGAACAAAATGTTGCGAAGGAAGCAGGGCAGAACCCCGGCGGTGGAAAATCTGTACAGACAATGAACATAGGCGCGCATTACTTTGATTATTATTTTGTAAAAGATGACCGGTTTTTTACCAATTACTTTTTTATAGACAACAACAATTTTGTACAGTGCGAAATAAAGAATCTTTATTCTTTTTTGTTTACACAGATCAGGAATGAGCTGGTGTTGTTCTTTATAATGCTTGTTTCCTCACTTGTACTTCTGTTATTCATTCGCCGCTACCTGCTCAAACAAAAAGAAATTGCCGATCTGAAATACCAATTGGTAAATAACATTAACCACGAATTAAAAACACCCATTGCAACCATTTCTGTAGCAATAGAAGCCCTGCAAACATTTAACCAGATAAACGACAAAGAAAAAACTACACAATACCTTGATATAGCAAAAAAACAACTCGCAAAATTAGATCAGATAATTGACAATAGTTTTCAGTTATCAAAAGTAGAAGAAGAGGATTTTAAACTTCAGATGGAGAAACTTGATCTTGTACAAATAACGAAAGAAGTTACAGAAGAAAAAAAAGAAGCTTTTGGCGCTCCTGTAACTATTAATATGACAGCAGCGGAAGATAGTTTAATGATCAGGGCAGACCTAATGCATTTAAAAAATATTATCTCAACCGTTATTGATAATTCAGTAAAATATTCTGCAGGAATGCCCGAGGTAACTGTTACGGTATACCGAAAGGGCGCTTA